>NZ_JASAUS010000010.1:0-119370 GCF_029953005.1 Bradyrhizobium sp. Mp27
GTCCGGCGGCTCTTCTTCGTCATCTTCGCTCCTGATTCGCAGCAAGAATCCTCGCCGCTGTCAGGCAGAAAATCCACTCAAGCTACTGTCCGAATTTGCGGGGCCAGCTCTGGACTGGTGTTGGGAGGCTCAAGCGCGATCAATATCGTTGGAGCCATGCGACTTGCGCGCGACCTCGGTCCAGGCAAAACCATCGTGACCATCCTCGCGGATGGCGGACAGCGCTATCAATCCAAGCTGTTCAACCCGGAGTTCCTGCGCCAGAAAAATCTGCCCCTGCCACGCTGGATGCGCTAGCGAGCCGCCGGCGGCCGGGTTGCGACCCGTCCACGCGCGCTCGCTCGTTCACGATTTCCGCGAACGGCCGATGTCGCTCCTGAGCGCTTCCAGCTCCTTGTGCACCGCGCGGGCGGCGTCGCGCTCGATCTTGCGGTAGCGCGCAACAAGTTTCTCGCCGAAAGGCGTCAGCATCGCGCCGCCGCCGTTCTTGCCGCCAGCCTGCGGCTCGACCACGGGATGTCCGCAGATGCGGTTGATCTCGTCCACAAGATCCCAGGCGCGCTTGTAGGACATGTCCATGGCCCGGCCCGCCCCCGAGATCGAGCCTTGCTCGCGAATCTGCTCCAACAGCTCGATCTTGCCGGGCCCGATCCGATCCTCGCCGTCGAGGTCGATGCGAAGGCTCAGTTGGGGAAGGGATTTGGCGCTCACGCGCGACATGATGGGGTCTCTTGGGGCACTTGCATGCGAGATTGCCACTCTTGCCCGTCGCGGACAAGGTGAGGGCGCCTGATTTCCCAAAAGATGGACCTTTGTCGAGGTCCCCAGGGCACGGGCTTCAGCCCGTGCCCTTGATCGCTGCATCTTATTCCGCGGGGCTTCCGACCACCGCGCCTTGACTGACGTCCTCGCGGGCGAGGATCATCAAAAGGCCGACGATGATGAGCTCGACCACCGCGAAAGCAATGAAGGCGCCGGTGAACGAGCCGGCCGAGGCGTTGATGATGGCGCCCATCATCCAGGGCGCCACGAAGGCCGAGAAGATGCCAAATACCTCGGCGTATCCAATCGCGGCCGGTGCGAGCGCGTCGGAGTATTTTTCGCTGAGCAGGGCGAAGATAGCGCCGCCGCCGAGCAGCGCGATACCGCTGAGTGCTGCAAACAGCACCAGCATCGAGAACGACATCGGTGTGACCACGCTCCACAGGAACATCAGCGCGGTCAGGAAAGCGAGACATGCGGTGAGTTTGATCATGAAGGGCTTGCCGAGCCGATCGGACATGTAGCCGCCAATTACCAGGAACAGCACCTGCGACAACCCCATGACGGTGCCGATGACAGCGCCGGCTTCCGGCTGCATGTGCTGTACTGTGATGAAGGCCGGCACCACCCAGGTGGCGGTGCCGGCGATCGCGAAGGTGCAGGCCACGATGCCGAAGCCGCCGACCGCGATCCATTTCGAGCGGAAGATCTCGCCGAGCGGCAGGTGCTCCTGCGGTGTTTCGTTGCCCCAGGTGAAACCGTCGATACCGAGCTCGCGCGGATTGTTGCGGACGACGAGTGCGTCGACCGCCGCGACGAACAGCGTGCCGATTGCCAGCACGGCGAAGAAGGTCCGCCAACCGGTCGCAATCGTCAGGGGAATGCCGAGCGCGAAATCCATGGTGATGGCGAGGCTGTAGGCGGCGAGGATGATGCCTACCACCGAGCCACGCCGACTTTGCGGAAACCAGCCGAAGATCAGCTTCATGTTGCCGATGAAGATGCCGGCGTCGAAGAAGCCGATCACGAGCCGGAGCATCACGAGCTGCGTGTAACTTTGCACGAACACCTGGAGCACCATGCCAATACCAGTGCCCGCAAGCCCGATCAGCAGCATATTGCGCGCCGTCATCGACCGGCTGACCGGAGACCACACCACCATGCCGATGCCGTAGGTCAGCGCAAAGATGCCTTGGGCGAGTCCCGCCTCGGCGGGATTGAGCTTGAGGCTCTCGGAGACGAATGGCAGTACGGCCGCGAAGGCATACCAGTCGGCGGCGAGAAAGATCTCGCAGAGGATGGCGAGCGCCAGCATCCCTTTTTGCCACCGGGCTATCCGACGGCGGTCGTTCTCGGAGATGGACGTCCAAGTTATTGTCAGCATGGTCATCATCGGTTCTCGCGGTTTGCGTGTCGACGGAATCGGCGTGGCCTCAGGCGGGCGGCGGCAGGAAGTTGACCTCGTGTTCGGCGGCACGTCGCACGACCTCCTGCGGATCGGGGAGATTGTGGATGCGCTCGAACAGCTCTTTCAGCGACCGCGTCGGTGCGACCCAGAACAGGCTGGTGGCGGTTTCACCCGACTTGTTGAAAATGCCGTGGGGGATGCCCTTGGGCATGCGGACGAGGTCGCCGGCCTTGGCGACAAAGTCCTTGCCGTCGAGCCAGAGGTCGTAGCGGCCGCTCAGCACATAGACGAATTCATCCTGGGTCGGATGCACGTGCGGCGGCACGAAGGTGCCATCCGGAAACACGGCATGCCAGGCCATCGACGCCTCGGAATGCTGCTTCAGCGTGTAGGTCTGGCCCAGAATGTTCCAGATGACGTTGCCAAAGCCTTCTTTGGCAGGGGTCACGCCCGGAGGCATCTCGATCATGGTGGTGTCCTCTGTTGTGTACGGATCAATCGGCGAGAAAATCGGTGACGTAGTGTGCAGAAGACGGCGTTTCCTCGAACACGAGATGACCGGTCGCCGGCACCAGCGTCACGCGTGCGTCGGGGAGCCCTGCTTTCCAGGCATCTGCCTGGGCGGTCGGGCGCAAGCGATCTGCGGCTCCCCACAGCACCAGCGTCGGCATCGTGATCCGATGCAGCCAGTGCGCGAGCTTGGGATTGCCCTGCGGTTCGCTGCGGATCAGCTTGGCAAAGCCCGTGACCTCGCGTCCAAGCTGGGCGTCGAAGGCCGGATCGGGTGCCTTGGGAAAGTAACGGAGTGCCGCGGCCGGATCGTGCGCGAGATAGGCTGGCAGTTCTTGCGGTGCGATCTCGAACAATCCGGGCGCAGGCGCGTTTCCGACCACAAGACCGGCGGGCGCAACCAGCACCAGCTTGCGGACCCGATGCGGCTGACGGATCGCGAACTCCGCGGCAAGCCATCCGCCGAGCGAGAACCCGGCGAGGTCGAACTGCTCAAGGCCGAGCTTGTCGAACAGATCCATGTAGTGAAGGACGTGATCCTCGACGGTGTCGATCGTCTCGGCGTCGCCGGAGGCGCCAAAGCCTGCATGATAGGGGATGATGACCGTGTGCCGCTTCGCCCAATCGCGCGCCATCTCGAAGCCGGTGAAGGTGCCGGTGCCGTGTAGGAACACCAGCGCCGGGCCGCTTCCGATGCTATGGACGACGGTCCGCACGCGGTTGATCGTATATTCCGCGCGGGAGAAGCCGGTCAGATCCGGCGAGGGTTTGACGGTATCAAGCATGGTCATCTCCGGTTGAAGGCGGCAGAGCCGGGCGTTGGTGAGTCATGCGGCGGCTTCCTGGCGACCGCTGAGAAGTGAGGCGAATTGTTCGACGGCGTTGGCGAGCCGCGCGGCCGTCATTGGTGCGAGCGGCTCGCCCGGTACGATCTCGCCGCTGCTGGCGTAGATTGCCGTCGAAACCGTGCAGGCTTCGAAGAAGCCGAACAGTGGGCGGAGCTGGTGCTCGACCACCAGCGAGTGGCGCAGGCCGCCGCCGACAGCGGTGAGCAGCACCGGGCGATTGCGCAGCACGCTGGGTTCGATCAAGTCGAATACGCGCTTGAACAATCCGGGATAAGAGCCCTGGAACACCGGGCATCCGATCACGAGGCCATCGGCCTGTTCGATGGCGTCGACGACGGCGCGCGCATTGTCATCGAGTGCGGTCCGGGTGAAGCCGGCGATGCCGCAACCGGCATCGACAAGGTCGAGGACGGTGGTCTTCAGTCCATGCTGCGCCTGAAGATCGGCAGCGACGGCTTCCACCAGCATGCGCGACTTCGCCGGGCGCCAACTATTGCCGCAGAAGCCAACGATGCGGGATGTCCTCACCTCGACGCCCTCGTGTCTGGTAGCTGCTCAGCCCGTCACCCCGAAGACCGTCCATTGCGCACCAGGGCCGGGGAGGCCGAGCAGCGCACGGCCGCACTCTTCGACGATCTGGTCGGCCATCAGGATGTGCTGCGTGCCCGAATGGATGTCGCGATAGAACCGCTGCATCGGCGTGTTGTGCAGCGAGGCGCCGCGGGCGGCGCGATGCGCGAAGGTGGCGACGTCCGACAGAACGTCGTGGACGTGGCGCAATGACAGCTTGATCATCGTCATCTGCTCCAGCGACGGACTTTCACCGCCGGCACAAGTCTCCGAGACGTCCTTCCAGGTTTCGTGGACCAACGCACGTGCTGCGCGGAAACGAGCTTCGGCCTGCGCGAACTGGAACTTGAAGCTCGCGCTGTCGCGCGACTTGCCGAATGGATCCTGGCGCTGGACGATCACCTTGACGAGTTCGTCGAGCATGCGGCGGCCGACACCGACGGCCCAGGCGGAATGCGCCCAGGCGCTGTAGCCTGCCAGCCCCAGTGCACCCTGCACACCACCTCGGCGCGGCGCATCAATGTCAAAATCGTAGGTCATGTGCGTGGGCACGAACAACTCGTCGCCCTCGCTCAAAGTGTAGTCGAAACTTCCCGTCGCGCGCAGGCCGAGCACGTCCCAATTGCCCATCAACTTGATGGTCGCGCGCGGATGGTGGGTGACGACGATCTTGGGCTGGCCGTTCGGGCCGAACACCATGTCTTTGCCGGATGCGTCGGTGACGAAGCAGCCTGAATGGACCCACTCGGCGTGCTGAATGCCGCTGCCATAGGCCCAGTTACCGCGGATCATGTAACCGCCATCGACCGGTCGGGCGAAGCCGCGCGGCACGCCGTTGCCGGCAATCGTGATGTCGGGCCCGCCCGCGAAGACTTTCTTGATGCCTTCGTCCTCGATGTAGATGGCGAGCGTCGTGCCTTCCATGTTGTTGCCGATGACGCACCAGCCGGCGGAGGCGTGTGCGTAAGCGAGCCGTTCGATCACGGTCATGGCGTCGTAAGGCAGAAGCTCGGCGCCGCCGACCTCCTTCGGGAACAGCATGGTGTAGATGCCGGCCTTGCGCAGCGCCGCCACCACGTCGTCAGTCAGATAGCCCTGTGCCTCGGCCTCCGCGGCCCTGGATTCGACCAGCGGTAGCAGCGCGTCGAGGCGCGCATGGAACTCGGCCACCGTCGGGGTCGCGGAAGGTTTTACGGCGAGTTGCACGGAAGGGCTCATGGTCGGTGTCTCCACGTCGGGCTGTTGGTTCTTCGCGCAACGCTGCTGGACGCGAAGATCTGGGTCGGGCGGAACAGACGCCGGTCGCGGGCAAGACTCCGCCCACACGCGCCAATGACTGTTGGTGCGCGCGACGAACGGCTCGCGTTGGTGTCGAGATGTCCCCGTCGGAACCGCGCGAACGTCGTTACGCGATCCCGATGACCGGGATGCTAGAGATGAGGCGGCCGAACCAGCAATCCCCCATCATGGGGGGTGTTGGCTATGCTGCTCTGCCGCAAAGCTGGGCCGGGAGAGCAGTGTTTTGCCGCTTCTTTTCGCTTGACCAAAGATCAGGCGAGGCAGAAATTTTAAGCCTATAACAATCGGCAATGACGCGCGTGTGTCCGAGGACACCCCGCGTTCGCGCGAGGAGTGGCGGTGAGAGCCGAGCAGGAGCATTTGGATGGTCTGCCCGAGCGCCAGCTCGCAGATCGGCTGATGTCCATCGCCGAGAGCCGCTCGGTGCGCGCGCTTGGCATTGCCTGCTGCTCGGCGATCACGGAATTGACGGGATCGCCGACCGTCGGCCTCTATTTGCTCGACGGGCTCGAACCGGAACTGGTCTACAGCCGGCACGTCGCAGAAGGCCTGCTCGACAATTACAGGGCCGGCTTCTGGAAGCGCGACCCCGTGCTCGACTGCATCATGACCCAAGGCCGCGCGGTCGACGGCGAAACGGTGATCGGTCCGCAGCAATGGCGGCACAGTCCGTCCTTCGAGATGCTGCACGAGTGGGGCTTTGCATACAACATGGGCGGCCCGTTGTGGTGCGGGCAGAAGATCGTCGGCGTGCTGTTTACGGCGACGACTGATACGGACGCGCCGTACACGATGCGGTCGCGGCAGCGCATGGAGATGCTGTGTCGGGCCGGCTCGCTCGCTTTGACCAACATGACGAACGCGGGCGCGATCGACGCCCATCCTGCCGCAATCCGGGTCCCCGAGCCGGCAACGACGCCGGTGGCGACGCTCTCGGCATCGCTTCCGCCAAGGTCCGCGGACGTCGCCATCCGGGTCTGCCGCGGCCAGACCAACAAGGAAATCGCCCGCGAGATGGGGATTTCCGATCAGACCGTGAAGGAGCACGTCGCGAACCTGTGCCGACGCTTCGGCGTGCACAACCGCACCGAGCTTGCGGCCTGCCTGCTGAGTCCGAGCGCTCGGCAATAAGGTGCCGCGCCGGGTCAGATGTGGTTGACGATCAGCTTGAGCGAGCCGAGGAAGGTCGGGTGCTGCCGATAGTGCCCGTACCGCGCGTCCCAGCGGCCCGACACGAGATCATTGCTGAGACGGTCCTCGAAACGCCGTACGACGTCGTCGGCGACAAAGCTCCAGGCCGAGCAGGCGAGCCTCGCGGCCGGATCGAGCAGCATCTCGGGGCGGCCGTAATAGGCCTCGTTGAAACCGTCGGTGCAGTCGAGCGGGATCGGGACGGGCAGGACGTCGGTCGTGCCGCCGAGCCCCTCGGCGATATCCCTGATGGCTGGATATCTGACAGCCTCGACCGCGATCACCTCCGCGCAATAGGCGTTGAGCCAGAAGTGATCGAGCTCGTCGGGGGCGCAGGTCATGATCGCGATCGGGCCGCGCGTCACCCGCCGCATCTCGGAGAGGCCGGCGTTCAGGTTCTTCCACTGATGCACCGAGAAGGTCGACATTGCCGCGCCGAACGTGGCGTCCTCGAAGGGAAGCTTCTCCGCAACCGCGTCGATCGCGGCGGGAAGATGCGCCGGCCGCAGCGCCCGCATCGATTGCGACGGCTCGACCGGCGTCACGGTGCGGCCGACCGGCTCGTAGGAGCCGGCGCCCGCACCGCCATTGAGGATGGTGCGGGCCTCGCTGAGCGCCGCGTCGATCAGCTCGGCGATGCGTGGGTCCGGGCGGCGGAAATTCACATAGCCCTTGCCGATGGCGCCGTAATTGGCGTCACCGGCGCTGCCGTCCTGGTGGCGTGGTGCGGTGTCCTGCATGAACGATCCTACAGCGTCTTATGCGACACGTTCTTGACGACGGTGTAGCACTGCAAGCCCTCGGTGCCGCCTTCACGCCCGTAACCGCTGTCCTTCACCCCGCCGAACGGCGTCTCCGCCACTGAGGCGACGAAATGGTTGATCGAGAGGTTGCCGACCTCGATGCTCTCGGCGAGACGCTCGGCATTGCTCGCCGAGCGCGTGAAGGCGTAGGCGGCAAGGCCGTAGGGAAGAGCGTTGGCCTTCTCGATCGCCTCGTCCAGCGTCTTGACCGGATTGACCAGCGCGAGCGGGCCGAACGGCTCCTCGTTCATGGCGCGGGCATCGTCGGGGAGGTCAGCGAGCACGGTGAGCGGGAAGAAATAGCCGCGATTGCCGATGCGCTGCCCGCCGGCAAGCACCCGCGCGCCCTTGGCCTTGGCGTCGGCGACCAGCGTTTCCATCGCGTCGATCCGGCGTGAATTGGCAAGCGGTCCGAGCTGCGTCGAGGGATCGAGACCGTTGCCGACCTTGAGCTGGCTGGCGCGCTCGGCGAAGGATTGCGCGAACTGCTCGTAGATATTCTCCTGCACGAAGAACCGCGTCGGAGCGACGCAGACCTGACCGGCATTGCGCGATTTGCCGATGACAGAGGCGGCGCCGGTTGCGACGGGATCGACGTCGTCGCAGACGATCACAGGCGCGTGGCCGCCAAGCTCCATGATCGCCGGCTTCATGTAGCGGCCGGCCATCTCGGCGAGATGCTTTCCGACGGGAATGGAGCCGGTGAAGGTGACCAGCCGGATACGCGATTGCGGGATGAGGTATTCCGAGATCTCGGCGGGATTGCCGAACACGAGATTGAGCACGCCGGCTGGCAGGCCCGCGTCATGGAAGGCGCGCACGAGCTGGAATGCACCGGCGGGCGTTTCTTCGGAGGCCTTGAGGATGATCGAGCAGCCGGCGGAGAGGGCGCCGGCCACTTTTCGGGCCGGCGAGCTCATCGGGAAATTCCACGGCGAGAACGCCGCGACCGGGCCGATCGGCTGCCGCAGCACGGTGTGGCGCATTCCGGGCTCGCTCGGGATCACGCGGCCATAGAGCCGCAGGCCTTCGGTCGCATCCCATTCGATGATGTCGCAGCCGCGCAGGATTTCGAGTTTGGCCTGTTCGAGCGGCTTGCCCTGTTCGAGCGTCATCGCGGCGGCCATCACATCGACGCGTTCGCGGATGAGGGCGGCCGCCTTCAGGATGATCTGCGCGCGCTTGGCGGGTGCGGTGCTGCGCCAGATCGCAAAACCTTTCTCTGCGGCGGCGAGCGCGTCGTCGAGATCGGCCTTGGTGGCGGTGGGGACGGTGCCCAGCACGCTCTCGTCGGCGGGATTGATGATCGGCTGTCCGCTGGCGCGCTTCCATTGTCCGTCGATGTAGAGTTCGATCAGAGGATATTCCGCCATCGTTCTTCACCTTGCTTGTGCCGTTTTGCCTGCGGCGTTTCCGTGGCCGAGCCGGCCGAGCCATGTCGTGAAGACGCGGTCGGCGGCGCGTGCGACGGTCTTTGAGACCTCGGCCGTCCTGGCGCGAAGCTCCTGCACCGAAATCTTGGCAGACGCGAGCTCGACGGCGTGGCCGACATACCATTCCTCGAGCTGCCGTGGATCGGCTTCGAGGTGAAATTGCAACGCCAGCGCATTGTTGCCGAACGCGAACGCTTGGTTCTTGTAATTTTCGTTCGAGGCGAGCCGCGCGGCGTTGTCAGGAAGATCGAACGTGTCGCCGTGCCAGTGCAGAACCGGCGCGCCCTGGGCGAGCGGTTCCAGGCTGGAGGCATGGCCGGCGTCCGTCAGTGTGACCGACCCCCAGCCGATCTCTTTCACACCGCCGGCATAGACGCGCGCGCCGAGCGCTTTTGCCATCAGCTGCGCGCCAAGGCAGATGCCGAGCGTCGGCAGGCGTTGCGCAAGGCGGCGCTCCAGCAGGTCGATTTCCCTTGTGAGGAACGGATAGCTCTCGGTCTCGTAGACGCCGATCGGGCCGCCGAGCACGATCAGCAGGTCGGCATCGCCAATCGAGGAATGGCTGAGATCGTCGACCGGCGCCTCGCAGAACGACACGTTCCAGCCCTCGCGCTCCATGATCGGCGCCAGCAGGCCGAGATCCTCGAAGGCCACGTGACGGAGCGCGACGGCAGATCGGCGGCGTTGAAACATCCACAAAACCCTGTTGCGCGGGGGCTTTCGACGACATCCGTTATATCCGTTTAGATATAATGTATGCCGGGGCCTCGTCCAGACCGTTCCGGGCCGGATCTGCCGCGCGCATGGCCTTCATGCGGCATGCGGCATCACCGCACGGCGTGCATCTCCAGAAACGCCTTCACGCCGGTCACGTTGCCGGTATCCGACGGCACGTAGCCGGGCAGGGTGGCGACGGCGGCGCGGAAATCGGCGCTGCGCATGATCTCCAGGATGCGCTGCATCGGCCCGGTATCGAGGAAGGCACGCTTGCAGACGAAGAAATAATCCTCGGTGAGGATGCGGATGAAATCGAGGCCGAAGTGGCGGGCGGCCGCCTCGACGCCAAAACTCGCATCCGCCATGCCGCTCGCGACATAGGCCGCGACGGCGGCGTGGGTGAACTCGATCTGCTGCGCGCCGTTGATCTTGCTCTCGTCGATGCCGTTCGCGGCAAGCAGCTGGTCGAACAACAGCCGCGTGCCGGAATCATGGTCGCGGTTGACGAAGCGGACTTTTGGACCGGTGAGATCCTGAAGCGAAGCGATGCGCAGCGGATTGCCGCGCGCGACCATCAGCCCCATTTCGCGCGTGACGAAACTGATGATGCGATCCTCGCGCGGATCCAGCCATTCGCGCGCCGCCTTGATGCCCTGGGCCCGCAAGGCGCCGTGCGGCAGGTGCAGGCCCGAGAGGTCGCAGGCGCCTTGCGCCAGCGCGACCAGCGAATGCTGGTTGCTGACATAGCGCAGATCGACGCCGATGCCGGGCTCGCGATCGAGGAATTCGCGCAGTTTTGCTACGGCAAAGCCGTGGCTGGCATGAACGCGGATCACCGAAGGGCGCTGTTCGAGGAACGGCTTGATCTCGCTCGCCAGCTCCTGCGCCAGGTTTTCGAGCTGCGGCCCGAGCCGGGCCTGCATGCGTTCGCCGGCCCATACCAGCCGCTCGCCAAACGGGGTGAGTTTCGAGCCCTTGCCGCGCTGGGTTTCGACCAGAGGGGTTCCGAAGAACTCCGACCATTGCTCGATCAGATTCCAGACGTGCCGGTAGGACAGGTGCGCATCGCTGGCCGCGCTCGTGATCTTTCCGGTCTTCCTGATTTCGTTGAGCACGCCGAGCATGACGACTGCGGTGCGCGGGCTGCCCTCGTGGCGAAATCGCCAGACGGCCTCGATCTCGATCTGAAGCATCTGAAATCCTTATGAACTGCGCTTCATATGTGAGGCGTCCATTTGCAAACCATATCATATTTACTCCGGGCAATAGGCGCCTAGTCTGGTATACCAGAACAGGAGGAAATATGATGTCTGTTGCATATGACTTTGCGCATTCGCCGGCCACCGAATTCATGGCCCGGCCGCAGCATCTGCTCATCGACGGCCGCCGCGTCCCCGCCAGCTCCGGCCGTAGCTTCAAATCCCTCAATCCCGCCACCGGGCAGGTCATCGCCGTCGTGGCCGAAGGCGGCGAGGCCGATGTCGAGCACGCCGTGGCAGCCGCGCGCCGGGCATTCGAAGGTCCGTGGCGCACGATGCGTGCCTCCGAGCGCGGCCAGATCCTGCTGCGCTGGGCGGACCTGCTCAAGCAGCACTCGGAAGAAATCATCGAGCTCGAGTCGATCGATGCCGGCAAGCCGATCTCCGCGACGACGCGCCAGGATTTTCCGGCCGCGGTCGACACGCTGATCTACTACGCCGGCTGGGCCGACAAGATCAGCGGCGACGTCGTGCCGGTACGTGACGATGCGTTGACTTATACCGTGCGTGAGCCGGTCGGCGTGGTCGCGGCGATCGTGCCCTGGAATTTCCCGCTGATGATCGGCATGTGGAAGCTCGCGCCGGCGCTGGCCTGTGGCTGCACCATCGTGATGAAACCTGCCGAGCTGACCTCGCTGTCGGCGCTGCGCATCGCCGAGCTTGCGCTCGAGGCGGGCCTGCCGCCGGGCGTCTTCAACGTCGTCACCGGTCCGGGCCGGGTCGTCGGCGACGCGCTGGTCAATCACCCCGATGTGGACAAGGTCACCTTCACCGGCTCGCCCGGCGTCGGCCGTGGAATCATGAAGGGCGCGGCCAGCAACTTCAAGCGCGTCTCGCTCGAGCTCGGCGGCAAGTCGGCCAACGTCATCTTCGACGATGCCGATCTCGAAGCGGCGTCCAAGGCAGCTGCTTCCGGCATCTTCTTCAATGCCGGCCAAGTGTGCTCGGCCGGCTCCCGCGTGCTGGTGCAGGAGAAGGCCTATGACGAGGTCGTCGAGCGCCTCGCCGCGCGCGCAAAGTCGCTCAGGATCGGCGATCCGCTCGATCGCAAGACGGCGCTCGGCCCCGTCATCTCCGAGAAGCAGATGAAGTCGATCCTCGACTATGTCGACATCGGCCAGAAGGAGGGCGCGACCCTCGTCACCGGCGGCGAGAAAGTCGGTGATCGCGGCTATTTTATCAGCCCCGCGGTGTTCGCAGGCGTCGCACACGAAATGCGGATCTCGCAGGAGGAGATCTTTGGCCCCGTCGTCAGCGTCATCAAGTTCAAGGACGAGGCCGACGCGCTCAGGATCGCCAACGGCACGGCCTACAGCCTCGCCGCCGGCGTCTGGAGCCGCGACATCGGCAAGCTCCAGCGCTTCGCCAAGTGGGCGCGCGCGGGCACGGTCTGGATGAACACCTATGGCTACACCGACGTGCGCCTGCCCTGGGGCGGCGAGCGCGACTCCGGCCTCGGCCGTGAGCACGGCACCGCCGCGCTCGACAATTTCACTGAGCCCAAGGCTGTCTGGATGAATCTGGCCGTCTGATTAACCTCCCGATCGGCCAATCCTGGGCCCGCCTGATCATCCGGTCAGGCGGGTCCCCTTTTCGACATCGATAAAATTGTCTGCATTCCGCTCAGTGGCGGAAAACCCTGCGGACAAGAAGGCTGCTGCCTTAAACCTCCGCTTTGGAACCGGCGTGCATCCTGCCTGCCAAAGGTTGGGGCATCGGCATGTCTGTTCTCAGGGAGATCGTTGCGGCGGTTGCGGGAGTCTACGCGCTCCTGTTCGTCTGCGACGCATTGTTCGGCGTCGGCGAGGCGCGTTTCGACGACGCCTATTACAGCGCCAGCTTCTACGCGCCGAAGCCGAAGGAATTCCGCTTCGCCAGCGACACGCCGCCGGCGGTCCGCGTCAGCGAGGCCTTCGCGCAGTTTGCACCGGGCGAGGCCAAGCCGAACCGGCGCTACTCGTCTCTGACGACGATCATCCGCTAACGTTTCACTCCCCCTGGATCCATTCCGCCACGCCGCGCCACAGCGTGTCGCGGTGCTCGGGGCGGAAGAAGCCGAAATGGCCGATCGCCTTGGCGCCGACGTCGGACGGCTTCACCGTCAGTACCTCCGGCTTGATCGCGGTGAAGCCGCTCGCGAGCAGCTCGACCGCGGGTCGCGTCGCCCAGGGATCGTCGGAGAAGCAGAGCGCACGCAGCTCGCCCTTGAACTTTGCGAAGTTCTCCAGCGCCGGTAATTTGGAGTCGAACAGATAGCGCGGGCTGGAGACCCAATCGGCCCATTGCAGGAAGACGCCCTTGGGCAGATCCTCGCCGATGCCGGCCCAGGCCGGCGCGTAGCCGAGCGCGTGGACGAGCGGCACACCGACGAAATTCATGAAGGCGTAGACGCGATATTTTTCCGGCGACGCCATCAGCCGCCAGGTCGCGGCCTGCGAGGCCACGAAGGCGGCGCGCGAGATGTCGCTGTTGTTTTCGATCAACCCCAGCGCCTGGCCGCCGAAGGAGTGGCCGACATAGGCGAGCGTCAGGGTGGTGTAGCGCTCGCGCATCCAGCGCACCGCGGCGGTGACGTCCTGCGCGGCCCAGTCCGACATCGAGGCCCTGAATCCGACCAGCGATTTCGGCTGGTTGTAGCCGACCATCGCCGGCTGCCGGGAATCGCCGATGCCGCGATAATCGTAGGTCAAGACCGCGCAGCCGCGATGGGCGAGGTAGGAGGCAAAGCCGCGGTAGATTTTTCGCGGGACGGCGGTGGCGGAGTTGATCAGCACGGCATGGCGCTTGGTACCGCGCGGCAGGAACAGCGTGCCTGCCAGCGGATACCCGTCCGTCGCCGGGAAGGTGATCTCGTCGATGAAAACGTCGTCGCGCGCCGCGCCCATGGGCAGCCAATGTCCTGCCGGTTTCCTTGCCGGCCCTCAGCAAATGCGAATTCGGCTTTCCCCGCAAGGGTTTGCAGTGCGAAATGGATTTACAACTGGCGGCGGGGGACCGGGCTGTGTATAAGGCGGCCCTCGCAACCCACAGATCAGGTTGTGCTTTTTTACTTCACGGAGAGATTGCGATGTCCGAGCGGTGGACGCCCGAGTCCTGGCGCAGCAAGCCGGTGCTACAGGTGCCCGATTATCCCGACGCCAAGGCCTTGGCCGACGTCGAGGCGCAGCTTGCGACCTTTCCGCCGCTGGTGTTCGCGGGCGAGGCGCGCAATCTGAAGAAGGCGCTGGGGCGCGTTGCGGCCGGCGAGGCCTTCCTGCTCCAGGGCGGCGATTGCGCCGAGAGCTTTGCCGAGCACGGCGCCAACAACATCCGCGATTTCTTCCGCGTGCTGCTCCAGATGGCGGTGGTGCTGACCTATGCCGGCGCGGTGCCGGTGGTGAAGGTTGGCCGCATTGCCGGCCAATTCGCAAAACCGCGGTCGTCGCCGACCGAGAAGATGAACGGCGTCGAGCTGCCGAGCTATCGCGGCGACATCGTCAACGACATCGCCTTCACCAGGGAAGCGCGCGTGCCGGACCCGCAGCGCCAGCTGATGGCCTATCGCCAGTCGGCTGCGACGCTCAACCTGCTCCGTGCGTTCGCGACCGGTGGTTACGCCAATCTCGGCAGCGTGCATGAGTGGATGCTCGGCTTCCTCAAGGATAGCCCGCAGTCCCGCCGCTACAAGGAGCTGGCCGACCGCATCTCGGACGCGCTCAATTTCATGCGCGCCTGTGGCCTCGATCTCGAGGCCCATCCCGAGCTGCGCTCCACCGATTTCTACACCAGCCACGAGGCACTGCTGCTCGGCTACGAGCAGGCCATGACCCGCGTCGATTCCACCACCGGCGACTGGTACGCGACCTCGGGCCACATGATCTGGATCGGCGACCGCACCCGGCAGCTCGACCACGGCCATGTCGAATATTTCCGCGGCATCAAGAACCCGATCGGCCTGAAGTGCGGCCCGTCGCTCAAGCCCGACGAGCTCTTGAAGCTGATCGACGTGCTCAACCCCGACAATGAGCCGGGTCGGCTGACGCTGATCAACCGTTTCGGCTCCGACAAGGTCGCCGACCATCTGCCGGGACTGATCCGCGCCGTGAAGCGCGAGGGCAGGGTTGTGGTGTGGTCGTGCGATCCGATGCACGGCAACACCATCACCTCGACGTCGGGCTACAAGACACGCCCGTTCGACCGCGTCCTGTCGGAGGTGAAGTCGTTCTTCACTATCCACGCGGCGGAAGGCACGCACGCCGGCGGCGTGCATCTGGAGATGACCGGTCAGGACGTCACCGAGTGCATCGGCGGCGCCCGCGCGATCACCGACGAGGATCTCAACGACCGCTACCACACGGTCTGCGATCCCCGCCTCAATGCCGAGCAATCGATCGACATGGCTTTCCTGATCGCGGAGCTCCTCAAGCAGGAACGCGCCGGCAAGGCCAGGCCGATGCCGGTCGCCGCGGGGCTCTAACACCTTGCTGCGGATCTGGAAGGCGACGATCAATTCACGCAACGGTCTGGCCTTCGCGTTCCGGTCGGAGCAGGCCGTTCGCGAGGAGATTTTTGCGCTCATCCTGTCGGTG
This sequence comes from Bradyrhizobium sp. Mp27, assembly GCF_029953005.1. Taxonomy (NCBI): domain Bacteria; kingdom Pseudomonadati; phylum Pseudomonadota; class Alphaproteobacteria; order Hyphomicrobiales; family Nitrobacteraceae; genus Bradyrhizobium; species Bradyrhizobium sp. Mp27. The sequence continues at coordinate 15,369 of NZ_JASAUS010000010.1, forward strand.
CCGCTGGCATGGTTCGTCGCCGCGACGGCGCTGCGGGCGGTCGAGCTGGTCTGTTCGGTTGCGTTCGTGCTGACGGTCGAGCTGCTCAACACCGCGATCGAGAAGCTTGCCGACCGGCTGACCATGGATCACGACAAGCAGATCGGCCGGGTCAAGGACATGGGCTCGGCCGCGGTCGGCGTTGCGCTGCTGATGGCCGGCGCGTTCTGGATCATCGCCATCGTCGAGCGATTGGGGTTCCTCTGAAGCGGAGTGCGGCGGCCATGACCGAACGTCTCAACGTATTCGCGGTCACGCTCGCCCAGCTCAATCCGACCATGGGCGACATCGAGGGCAATGCCGCGAAGGTGCGTGCCGCGCGCGTGCAAGCCAGGTCCGACGGCGCCGATCTCGTGCTGTTTCCGGAATTGTTCATCGCGGGCTACCCGCCGGAAGATCTGGTGCAGAAGCCGGCGTTCCAGGACGCCTGCCGCGCCGCGATCGAGGCGCTCGCGCGCGAGACCGCCGACGGCGGCCCGGCGCTGCTGGTCGGCACGCCCTGGATCGAGGACGGCAGGCTCCATAATGCCTGCGCGCTGCTCGATGGCGGAAAAATCGCCGCCTTGCGCTTCAAGTGCAATCTGCCGAATTACGGCGTGTTCGACGAGAAGCGGCTGTTTTCGCGCGGCCCTGCCGCAGGTCCCGTGACCGTGCGCGGCGTGCGCATCGGCGTGCCGATCTGCGAGGACATCTGGCTGGAGGAGTCCGAGGACTACGAGAACGTGGTCGAGACGCTGGCGGAGACCGGCGCCGAGATCATCCTGGTGCCGAACGGCTCGCCCTACGCCCGCGACAAGAGCGACGTGCGCCTCTCGGTCGCCGTGGCGCGCGTCACCGAGAGCGGTCTGCCGCTGGTCTATCTCAACCAGGTTTGCGGCCAGGACGAGCTGGTGTTCGACGGCGGTTCCTTCGCGCTCAACGGCGATCTCTCGCTTGCGGCGCAATTGCCGGCGTTCGAAGAGAGCGTCACCACATTGCGCTTCACCAGGAACGGCGACGACTGGCGCTGCGCCGGGCCGATTGCTGCGCAGCCCGAGGGCGACCACGCCGACTATGCGGCTTGCGTGTTGGGCTTGCGCGACTATGTCGCCAAGAACGGCTTTCCCGGCGTGCTGCTCGGCATTTCCGGCGGCATCGACTCCGCTCTCTGCGCGGCGATCGCGGTCGATGCGCTCGGTGCCGACCAGGTGCACGGCGTGATGCTGCCTTATCGCTACACCGCGGCGAGCTCGATCGCGGACGCGGGCGAGCTCGCCGGGCATCTCGGAATCCGCTACGAGGTGCTGCCGATCGCTGAAGCCGTGACCGGCTTCGAAACCATCCTGTCCGGCATCTTCAAGAATCTGCCGCCCGATATCACCGAGGAAAACCTGCAGGCCCGCACCCGCGGCACGCTGCTGATGGCGATCTCCAACAAGACCGGGCTGATGGTGGTGACAACAGGCAACAAGTCGGAAATGTCGGTCGGCTACGCCACGCTCTATGGCGACATGAACGGCGGCTTCAATCCGATCAAGGACATCTACAAGACGCAGGTGTTTCGGCTGGCCGCGCTGCGCAACCACTGGAAGCCCGACGGCGCGCTCGGACCTGCGGGCGAGGTCATTCCTCCCGATATCATCACGCGCCCGCCGACGGCGGAGCTGCGCGAGAACCAGACCGACCAGGACTCGCTGCCGCCTTATGACGTGCTCGACGCCATCCTGGAGCGTCTCATCGAGCGCGAGGAGCCGCTCGACAAGATCATCGCCGCCGGCTTCGACCGCGAGACGGTCACCCGCATCGATCATCTGCTCAACGTCGCCGAATACAAGCGCCGCCAGGCCGCACCGGGCGTGAAGGTGACGGCCAGGAATTTCGGCCGCGACCGCCGCTATCCCATCACCAACCGCTTTCGCGACAAGGGCGAGCCGTCGCCCGCGGCGGACGAGACGCTGGTCTCGCGCGGCAGCACGGCGTCGATCGACGCGTTCGAGGGCTGATGCGAGCCGTGCAGCGGGGCAGGCGATGGCGCCCCACCGCTGTCATCATCCGCGAAGGCGGATGATCCAGTACTCCGTGGCGGGCATTGTAGGAACCGACTGCTGACACGGGTTACTCGATGCCCCGCCTTCGCGGGGCATGACATTGCGAAATCAGCTTGCTGCTACGACGGGGTTGCGAAGAACAGCACCCGAAGCAAGTGGGTGTATTCGGATTCGAGCACCATGATGGCCACAAACACCAGCACCGCGATCGGCGGCAGCAGGATGGCATAGGCGAGGGCCAGTCGCTCCCAGGCCATGTGCATGAAGACGGCGACGATCAGGCCGGCCTTCAACACCATGAACAACAGGATCAGCGACCATCTGAGGTAGCCGTGTAGGCCAAAGTAGTCGACGAGGTAGGAGCACGTGCTGAGGACGAACAGCCAGCCCCAGACCACGAGGTAGAGCCTGATCGGGTGCTGTTGCCCCTTGGCGTGCACGGCTGCGGTTGCGACTGCGCCGTGCGCCGGAGCGTGGAGCTGGCCTTCCATGTGTACCGCCGCGTTTGTCATGCGCCGACCTCACCAAAGATAGAAGAACGCAAAGATGAATACCCACACGAGATCGACGAAGTGCCAGTACAGGCCCGTGATCTCGACGATCTCGTAATAGCCCTTGCGGCTTGTGAAGAAGCCGCGCCTCTCGACGTCGAAGTCTCCACGCCAGACCTTTCGCGCGATCGCGATCAGGAAGATCACGCCGATCGTCACGTGGGTGCCGTGGAAGCCGGTGATCATGAAAAAGCTTGAGCCAAACTGCGCCGCGCCCCATGGATTGCCCCAGGGTCGAACGCCCTCCATGATCAGCTTGGTCCATTCGAACGCCTGCATTCCGACGAAGGTTGCGCCGAAGGCCGCCGTGACCAGCATGAGGATTGCTGTTCTCACGCGATCGCGGCGGTAGCCGAAATTGACGGCCATCGCCATTGTTCCGCTGCTGCTGATCAGGACGAAGGTCATGATGGCGATCAGGATCAGCGGGATGTGGTGGCCCCCGATATTGAGGGCGAAGACTTCGCTGGGATTCGGCCACGGCACGGTCGTCGACATGCGCGCCGTCATGTAGGAGAGCAGGAAGCAACTGAAGATGAAGGTGTCGCTGAGGAGGAAGATCCACATCATGGCCTTGCCCCAGGACACGTTCTTGAAGGCGCGCTGATCGGACGCCCAGTCGGCGGCGATGCCGCGCCAGCCTTCAAGCCGCGCAGGCGATTGGCCCGAATGTGTCAGCACGGTCTCGGCCATCTGGTCTCGCCTCCCTAGCTCAGCAATTGACGGCAGATGTTGACGAAATCGTCGGTCCAGCCCGTGAGAAGTCCGAGCAGGACAAGCCAGACCAGCAGCAGGAAGTGCCAGTAGATGGCGCACAGCTCCACGCTCAAGCGCATGTCGGCGATCTCGGTGCCGCGCCACACCTTGGCCGAGGTTCGCCCGAGGGCCACCAGTCCGCCCGTCAGATGCAGCCCGTGCACCGCAGTCAACAGGTAGAAGAAGGAATTGGCCGGATTGGACGCCACGAAATATCCGGCAGCCCCGAGCCGTTGCCAGGCCAGGAGCTGTCCGGCGAGGAAGATCACGGCAGATGCTCCGCCAGCGAGCAGACCGATCTTGACGCTCTCGGTATCGTGTCGCCCGGCAGCCACGTACGACCATTGCAGCGCGACACTGCTCAGGACCAGGACGCCCGTGTTGACCCACAGCAGCCGCGGGACCGGCAGCGGCCGCCAGTCCACCACGCTCATGCGCATCGAGTAGGCGCTGATGAAGAGGACGAACAGTGCGCTCGCGACAGCGAGAAACACGCCAAGTCCGACCTTCGCTGCCGGCCAGGTCATGCTATCGCCGCCGGGGAAGTCACCGACCGAGCCTTCCTCCAGCCAGGGCTTGGCCATCAGCCGCTGCTGCGACAGCCACCATCCGGCGATCACCGCAAGCACAGCCAGGAACAGGATGATGGCGCTCACGAAGCAGCTCCCTGAACGAGCTGCGTCGCGCGTGGCGGCTGGTTCTGCGGAATGAAGTCCTCCGCGGCGCCGGGCACACTGTAGTCATAGGCCCAGCGGTACACGACCGGGAGCTCCTTGCCCCAATTGCCGTGCCCTGGGGGCGTCTCCGGCGTCTGCCACTCCAGCGTCGTCGCCCGCCACGGATTGCCGCCCGAGGCCTCACCCTTGAACAGGCTCCAGGCAAGATTGAACAGGAACACCATCTGGCTGAAGCCGACGGTCAGGGCCACCACGGAGATGAAGGCGTTCAGTGTATGGGCCGAGGACGGGATGAACGCCGTGTCGCCGAGTTCGAAATACCGGCGCGGAACCCCGAGCAGTCCAAGATAGTGCATGGGGAAGAAGATCAGGTAGGCGCCGAGGAAGGTGACCCAGAAGTGAAACTTGCCCAGGACGTCGTTCAGCATCCGCCCCGTGACCTTGGGGTACCAATGATAGATCGCGCCGAGCACGACCATGATCGGTGCCACGCCCATCACCATGTGGAAATGCGCGACCACGAACATGGTGTCCGAGAGGGGCACGTCCACGACGACGTTGCCGAGGAAGAGGCCGGTGAGGCCGCCATTCACGAAGGTGATGATGAAGCCGAGGGCGAACAGCATCGGCACCCTGAGATGAATGTCGCCGCGCCACAGGGTCAGCACCCAGTTATAGACCTTGATCGCGGTGGGGATCGCGATGATGAGCGTCGTGGTGGCGAAGAAGTACCCGAATTGCGGGAACATGCCGCTCACATACATGTGGTGCGCCCACACGACGAAGCTGAGCGCACCAATCCCCACGATGGCCCAGACCATCATGCGGTAACCAAAGATGTTCTTGCGCGCATGCGTGCTGATTAGATCCGAGACGATGCCGAAGGCGGGCAGGGCAACGATGTAGACCTCGGGGTGGCCGAAGAACCAGAACAGGTGCTGGAAGAGCAGCGGGCTGCCGCCGCCATATTTCGAAAGCGTGCCCATCTCGACGAGGGAGGGCATGAAGAAGCTGGTTCCCAGGAGACGGTCGAGCAGCAGCATGACCGAGGCAACGAAGAGTGCAGGGAATGCCAGCAGCGCCATGACGGTCGCCGTGAAAATGCCCCACACCGTCAGGGGCAGGCGCATCAATGTCATGCCGCGGGTGCGCGCCTGGAGCACCGTGACCACGTAATTCAGCCCGCCCATGGTGAAGCCGATGATGAACAGGATCAGGGACGACATCATGAGAATGATGCCCCAATCCTGCCCGGGCGTTCCGGAGAGGATGGCTTGCGGCGGGTATAGCGTCCAGCCGGCGCCGGTGGGGCCGCCCGGCACGAAGAATGTCGAGGCCAGCACCAGGACTGCGAGCAGGTAGACCCAGTAGCTCAGCATGTTCACATAAGGGAAGACCATGTCCCGGGCGCCGACCATCAGCGGGATCAGGTAGTTGCCGAAGCCGCCTAGGAACAATGCGGTGAGCAGATAGATTACCATGATCATGCCGTGCATGGTGATGAACTGGAGGTACTGGTTGGCATCGATGAAAGAGAAGGTGCCGGGGAATCCCAGTTGCAGTCGCATCAGCCACGACAGCGCCAGGGCCACCAGCCCGATGGCCGAGGCCGTCAGCGAATACTGAATGGCGATGACCTTGGCGTCCTGCGAGAAGACATATCGTGTCCACCAGCTCCTTGGATGATAGAGCTCGACATCAGGTACTTCGGCAGGCGGGATGCCTGCGATCCCTTCATATGGAATATCGACCATAGAAACCTCCTCGGTCGTTTCCATCGGGGGTGAGGCGTTGGCCTCGAGCACCCGATCCATCTTCGCAGCGGCAGCCTGCTACTTGCCGCCGGATTGGTACGTCGCCCTCACGACAGCTCTTGCCGGCGACAATTCGGCAAACGTCTTTTGTTGCTCCAGCCAAGCGTGATATTCGCGCTCTTCGTCGACGATGACCTTGGCCCGCATCTGATAATGAGCAGCGCCACAAAGCTCCGCACATAGAACATCGAACGTTCCGGTTCGGATCGGCGTTATCCAGAAATAGGTCACCATGCCAGGGACCATGTCCATCTTGGCGCGGAATTCGGGCACGTAGAAATCGTGCAGGACATCAACCGAGCGGAGCAGAACCTTGACCGGCTTTCCCATTTGAAGGTGCAGGTCGCCGTTCTCGATCACGACGTCGTCCTGCGCGTGCGGGTCGTCACGATTGAGCCCCATCGGATTGTCGGAAGCGATGTTGCGGACATCGGATGTGCCCAGCCGCCCATCCTTGCCCGGAAGGCGGAAGCTCCATTGCCATTGCTGGCCCATGACCTCGACCTCGGTGGCATCCGCAGGCACCGTCACGAACTGGTGCCAGACCACGAGGCCAGGCGCCAGCATGGCCGCGACGCCGACGCCGGTTCCGACGCTGAGCCACCATTCGAGCTTTTTGTTTTCCGGATTGTAGTCAGCCCGTCTTCCCTCCTTGTGGTGAAAGCGGAAGACGCAATAGGCCATGAAGGCGATGACCGCGACGAAAACGAAGCCCGTGATCCAGAACGTGATGCTGATGGTGTGGTCGATATAGGCCCAGTTCGTGGCGATCGGCGTCCACCACCACGGGCTGTAGAGGTGAAACAGCACCGAGCCGATCGCGACCAGAAGCAGTATCAGAGCGACAGCCATCCTGATCCATCCTTGCCATCGAAGGCTACGGATACGAATCCAGGGCGGAGCTCATGTCTGTCGCGATGGCGGACTTTCTCTACGCGGACATCTATGCCGACATATGCGCCATCGCGGCGCCTCTTGCCTCGCCCATTCAACCAGTCGCGATGTTCAAGAAGAAGACCGCGACCGCTGGGGGCGTCCAGACTTTTAAAATGATCCCCCGCGAACCCGGCGTCAATAGCATGTCAACACGCTTAGGCGGCGTGGGCGATCCACGTTGCCGTGCAAGCTGGCGAGCGTCGGTCGCATTCTCGATGTGATGCATCGCACAAAATATGCGACGCACAATTCACCCAGCCGGGAGCGCTGGTCATTCCAGATCGCGCACGCTAAGCTCGGAGCGCAGGTCGCGACGAGTTTCGTCCGGCTAAGCTCCTTCCTCGTTGAGCCTGGAACTGCCGTACTCGGCTCGATCGCGTCTCCCGCACATAAGGGCGGATACGCGCGGCCGGAAAGCGCGCCGTTTGCCGCCGCGACTTTCAGCAGAGGAGGGTGTGTCCATGGCCACTCTTTATTCCGACAACATCGTAAAGCGGCACCTGTTCGGCGAAGCGGCCTCCTATCCCATTCGCAAGATCAGCTTGTCCGACCTGACCGAGGCCCTACGCCTGGGTTGGGAGGATTTCCAGGCGATGCCGAGCCACGCGATCGTCGTGTGCGTGATTTATCCCGTTCTCGGTCTCGTCCTGTTCAGGATGGTTCTCGGCTATTCGGTGCTGCCGCTCCTGTTTCCGCTGGCTGCCGGCTTTGCCTTGATCGGCCCCTTTGCCGCGATCGGTCTCTACGAACTCAGCCGGCGTCGCGAGCGCGGCGAGGAGGTCGATGCATGGGATGCGATCAAGGTGCTGCGCGCGCCGTCGTTCGGCGCCATGGTCGAGCTCGGCGTGCTCCTGCTGGTCCTGTTCGGGGCCTGGATCGGTGTCGCGAACGCAATCTATGTCACGATCTTCGGTCACGCGGCAGCCGCAAGCATTCCCGACTTCGCAACGCGGGTGCTGACGACGCCGGAAGGCTGGTCGCTCATCATCGTCGGTTGCGGTTGTGGCTTCCTGTTTGCGGTCGTGGCCTTGTGCGTCAGCGTCGTGTCGTTTCCGTTGATGCTGGACCGGCATGCGACTGCGATCGACGCGATCCGCACGTCGCTCCGGGCGGTGGCGGCGAATCCGGTTGCGATGGCCGGATGGGGCCTCATCGTCGCGGCGCTGCTCGTGATCGGCTCGCTGCCGCTCTTCGTCGGTCTCGCCGTCGTCCTGCCGGTGCTCGGTCACGCCACCTGGCACCTCTATCGGCGGGTGGTCGAGCCGAACCCGAATCCACCGGACGAGCCGCCGCCGCCCCCGAAGGGAAAGCGCTACGCAGCGGACTTTCCGGCCAATCTCTTCCCGTGGAGCCGCGAGGGTAAGCAGTAACAGCGAAACGGCCGCACCTGGCGGCCGCCTTCGCGGGGCATGACGGGTTAGGGCCTACTTCTGCTGCTGCGGCAGGAACGTCGGACCGACAGAGCGGATCGGCTTGTTTTCCGACGGCGGGGTGGCCGTGCCGGTATCCGCGGGCGCGGCCGCAGCCGGTGCGCTGGCCGTCGTCGGCGCGGGGGCCGCGCCCTTCTTGGCAGTCGCAGGCGTGCCCTTGTTGAGCCGCTGCTGCTGCATCTTCTTGGCGCTCTCCTCGGTGACGATGATGTCACCCTGCTGCTCGGCCGCAGCCTTGTCGTCGGCCGATTTCAGCGCGTCGGCCCAGGTCTGGCCCGCGGCCTTGCAGGAGCAGGACGGATTGAACTCGCTGCGGAATTTGAACGCGGTCGGCAGCGCCGTGTAGGGCTGGCCGCTGATGGAGACCGCGGAGTTCATGTCCTCGCCGGGATTGCGATGGGTGTAGAGCACGGCTTCCGCGGCCGGGCACAGCGCCTTGCAGGTCTTCTCGTCGTCGGGGAAGCGCGCCGGCACGGTGGCAAACGAGACCGGGAAATAGGCGCCGTCGCAGGTGCGCACGCACACGGTGCGGTAGGTGCCGGATTGCGGTCCGAGATCGGAGGGCGGCACGCTTTGCGGATTGTTGGGGTTGTTGCCGCCACCGCCGAACAGATTGTTCAGGAAGTTGCCGCCGCCTTGCGATTGCGCGGCGTTGGCATATTGCGGGCCGCAATTGTTCTGCGCCAGCGCCGCCAGCACCGAGCGACGCTGGTTGTCGCGCTCCGGGCTGAAGCCGCCGGGGCCGCCGCCGCGCAGGCGTTCGAGATTGCCGGTGATCTGGTCCAGATTGGCGCGCATCTGCTGGATCTGGGTGTTGACCGGGCCGCATTGCGCCGACTGGCCGTTGAACAGCGAGAAGAAGCCGGAGGAATCGCAGCCCATGCGCTTGGCCTGCATGGTGACGCGGTCGAGCTCGGCCTGCTGCTTGGCCTGGGAATCCTGATAGCGGCGGATCTGGTCTTCGCGCGCGGGGTCGCCACCGCCGCCGCCACGATCGAGCCCGGCGAGCTGGCCTTCCAGCCGCACGCACATCGGATTTGGTCCGAGCCCGTTCTGGCCAGGCTGAGGCGGCGGGCCGGGCGGGCCGGCTTGCGCGAAAGCGCCGTTGGCGAGCACGACCGTGCTCAGAAGCACGGTGCAGGCAAGGATGGAGCGAGCACGGGAGAGAGACAAAAATTCAGGCATATCCGCCATTCTAGCGAGGTCACGGCCCAGCGTGATTTTGGGGGCCGACGCGCGCCCTCCAATAGCCGCTTCCTGCGGCATCGTCACGTCGTTTCAGGGGCCGAAAACTGGTCCTAAGGTCCGCCAGCTCCGACGGAATTCAGCGCTGGCAGGTGATTGCGACATATTCGTCGCAACGGCCATGGGAGCAGTTTGCGCCGGTTTTGGGGACAGAGCCGGTAATTTCGTCGGGATCGACCCGGCGATAGGCCGACGCCTGGGCAAAATCGCGTGACTGGCAATAGGTACGCGCGACCTGTGCGCCGCATTTCTCACCCTTGGCGAGGCACTGGTCGACACCGTAGCCGTCCGCCTGGTTGGCGATGATGAAGACGCGGGTCTCGGCGAACGCGCTGGATGCCGCGATGATGGAGGCACAGGAGACGAGCGCGAGCAGGGATCGCATGGGTGCACCGGGGCTTTAGGGAACCGCCGGGTTCCAAGTAAACTCAAAAGGTTAAGGATGATGAACCATCAAGGCGGGGCGGCCGTGCTTTGCGGAGATAGAACGGCGTTTTCGCGGCTGTCTTGACGCGGGGGCGCCTGATAGCCCATATGTGGCCGCATGTACGGTCTCCTCGCCATTTGTGGCATTTGCCGCGAGATTACGAGCTAGCGATTCGCTGGCTGGAGCCGTCTTTTCTCAAAAACATTGAGAGCCTCGGACGCCCGGCCAACAGCCGACGGGTATCCATATGGAATTGCGCCTTTACGATACGCTGAGCCGGGACAAGCGCACCTTCGTGCCGCTCGATGCAAAGAACGTCCGCATGTATGTCTGCGGACCGACCGTCTACGACTTCGCCCATATCGGCAATGCGCGGCCGGTGATCGTGTTCGACGTGCTGTTTCGGCTGCTGCGCCATCTCTATGGCGCGGCGCACGTGACGTATGTCCGCAACATCACCGACGTCGACGACAAGATCAACGACCGCGCCGCGCGCGATTTTCCGGGGCTCCCGCTCAACGAGGCGATCCGCAAGGTCACCGAGCAGACCGGCAAGCAGTTTCACGCCGACGTCGACGCGCTCGGAGCGCTTCGGCCGACCGTCGAGCCGCGCGCGACCGAGCATATCGGCGAGATGCGCGAGATCATCGAGAGGCTGATCGCCGGTGGCTTTGCCTATGCAGCCGAGGATCACGTGCTGTTCTCGCCGCAGGCGATGAACGCGGCCAATTCCGGCCTGCCGCGCTATGGCGCGCTGTCCAATCGCTCGCTGGACGAGATGGTCGCCGGCGCCCGCGTCGACGTCGCGCCCTACAAGAAGGACAATACCGACTTCGTGCTGTGGAAGCCGTCCAAGCCGGGCGAGCCGTCATGGCCGTCGCCGGCCGGCATCGCTGCGCAGGGTCGCCCGGGCTGGCATATCGAGTGTTCGGCCATGGCCTGGAAGCATCTCGGCGAATATTTCGACATCCATGGCGGCGGTATCGACCTCGTGTTTCCGCATCACGAGAACGAGGTCGCGCAAACCTGCTGCGCCTTCGACCAGCAGCGCATGGCGAACTACTGGATGCACAACGGCTTCCTCCAGGTCGAGAGCGAGAAGATGTCGAAGTCGCTCGGCAACTTCGTCACCATCCACGAACTGCTCGCGGACTGGCCGGGGGAGGTGCTGCGCCTGAACATGCTGAAGACGCATTACCGCTCGCCGATCGACTGGACCCTGAAGTCGCTGGAGGAGAGCGCCAGGACGCTCGACGACTGGTATCGGGTCGCGGCCGACGCCGAGCCCGGCCAGCCGGCCGCGTCCGTGGTCGAGCCGCTGCTCGATGATCTCAACACGCCGCTGGCGATCGCGGCGCTGCACGGCCTGCGTGGCAGCGACGCGAGCGCGCTGGCGGGCTCGTTGCGCCTGCTCGGCTTCCTCTCCGAAAGCGCTGCGCAGTGGGAAGGGCGCAAGCAGCAGGCCAGCGGGGTCGATGCCAAGGAAGTCGAACGCCTGATCTCGGAGCGGACGGCCGCCCGTAGCCGCAAGGACTTTAAAGAATCCGACCGCATTCGCGATCTGCTTGCCGCGATGGGCGTTGCGATCAAGGACTCCAAGGACGGGACGACCTGGGAGGTCGCGCGATGAAGCGGCCCGACACGCCTTTCCCAAGACATTGGCTCTATTACATCGCGCTGAAGATCCTGCTGCTCGCGGCCGCTGTGGCGCTGGCGTTGAAACTCTATGGGATGTGGTGAAGACGATGGGACAGACTTTGCCAAAACCCGGCTTGCGGCCGTTCCTGCCTGATGACGTGCCGGTCCTCGCCGCGATCTTCACGGCAAGCATCGAGGAGCTGACCGGCGAAGACTACAACGAGGCGCAGCAGCAGGCCTGGATGGAAGCGGCGGAAACCGAGGAGTTCGGCAAGCGGCTCGCGGCCGACCTGACGCTGGTCGCCACGTTGGAGGGCTCGCCCGTCGGCTTCGCCTCGCTGCGCGGGGCCGATCACATCCGCATGCTCTATGTGCATCCCGCCGTGACCGGTCAGGGCATCGCGACCATGCTGGTGGACGCGCTGGAAAAGCTCGCCGGCGGCCGCGGGGCGACCAGCCTGTCGGTCGATGCCAGCGACACCGCGCAAAACTTCTTCGCCAAGCGCGGCTATGTCGCCATGCAGCGTAACAGCATTACCATCAACGACGAGTGGCTCGCCAACACCACGATGAAGAAGACGCTCGGAGCCGCGCAATGAGCAAGGAGCGTCTCTATCTGTTCGACACCACGCTGCGCGACGGGGCGCAGACCAACGGCGTCGATTTCACCCTGACCGACAAGCAGGTCATCGCGGCGATGCTCGACGATCTCGGCATCGACTATGTCGAGGGCGGCTATCCCGGCGCCAATCCGACCGACACCGAGTTCTTCGGCACCAAGCCCAAACTCAAGCATGCGCGCTTCACCGCCTTCGGCATGACGCGCCGGGCGGGGCGCTCGGTCTCCAACGATCCCGGCGTGGCCGGGCTCCTCGAAGCGAAGGCCGATGCGATCTGCTTCGTAGCGAAGTCCTCGGCCTATCAGGTGCGCGTCGCGCTGGAGACGACGAAGGAAGAAAATCTGGCGTCGATCCGCGACAGCGTCGCGGCGGCGAAGGCCGCGGGCCGCGAGGTCATGCTCGACTGCGAGCATTTTTTCGACGGCTACAAGGAGGATTCAACCTTCGCGCTCGCCTGCGCCAAGGCCGCCTATGAGGCCGGCGCGCGCTGGGTGGTGCTGTGCGACACCAATGGCGGCACCATGCCGAACGAGATCGAAGCCATCGTCACCGAGGTGACGAAGCACATCCCGGGCGACCATGTCGGCATCCACGCCCATAACGACACCGAGCAGGCCGTGGCCAATTCGCTCGCCGCGGTGCGCGCCGGCGCGCGGCAGATCCAGGGCACCTTGAACGGTCTCGGCGAGCGCTGCGGCAACGCCAATCTGTGCTCGCTGATCCCGACGCTGAAGCTCAAGAAGGAGTTTTCCGACGCCTTCGAGATCAGCGTCACGTCCGAAAAGCTCGCTACTCTCGTCAAGGTCTCGCGCACCCTCGACGACATGCTCAATCGCGTGCCGAACCGGCATGCGGCCTATGTCGGCGAGAGCGCCTTCGTCACCAAGACCGGCATTCATGCTTCCGCCGTGCTGAAGGACCCGCAGACCTACGAGCATGTGCTGCCGGAATTGGTCGGCAATCATCGCAAGGTGCTGGTGTCAGACCAGGCCGGACGCTCCAACGTCATCGCGGAGCTGGACCGGGCCGGCATTGCCTACGAGAAGAGCGATCCCAAGCTGACGCGGCTGGTCGAGGAATTGAAGGAGCGCGAGGCGGCCGGCTACGCCTATGAATCCGCCAACGCCTCGTTCGACCTCTTGGCGCGCCGGACGCTCGGCAAGGTGCCGCATTACTTCGAGGTCGAGCAGTTCGACGTCAACGTCGAGCAGCGCTACAATTCGCACGGCGAGCGCGTCACCGTCGCGCTTGCAGTGGTCAAGGTCGACGTCGCCGGCGAGCGCTTGATCTCGGCCGCCGAAGGCAACGGCCCCGTCAACGCGCTCGACGTCGCGCTGCGCAAGGATCTCGGCAAGTACCAGAAGTACATCGAGGGCCTGACGCTGATCGACTACCGCGTCCGTATCCTCAACGGCGGCACCGGCGCGGTCACGCGCGTGCTGATCGAGAGCGAGGACGAGAACGGCGATCGCTGGACCACGGTCGGCGTGTCCCCGAACATCATCGACGCCTCGTTCCAGGCGCTGATGGACTCGGTGATCTACAAGCTCGTGAAGTCGGGGGCGCCGGCGTAAGACCCGCAACGGCTGTCATACCCCGCGAAGGCGGGGTATCCAGTACGCCGTGGCTTCTCCGTAACGCCGCGGCGTCTCGGAGTACTGGATCGCCCGCCTTCGCGGGCGATGACAGCGGAGAGTGGGGAGAGGCCGGCAACGATGGATGGGGGTATTATATGATCGACCACATCTCCGTCGGCGTCACCGATCTCGATCGCTCCGCAAAATTCTACGAAGCCACACTCGCCGCCCTCGGCCTCGCGCGCCTCGTCGTGCGGCCGCGGACGATCGGCTTCGGCAAGGCCTATCCGGAATTCTGGATCAATTTGCGCGAGGGGATGCCACACGTCCCACCGGGAAGCGGCGTGCACATCTGCCTGCGGGCGAAGACGACGGCCGAGGTCGATGCGTTTCACGCCGCGGCGCTGTCCGCCGGCGGTGCGTCCGACGGCGCGCCGGGCCTCCGTCCGCATGACCGCGTGCGCTACTACGCGGCCTTCGTGATCGACCCCGATGGCAACCGGATCGAGGCTGTGACGTTTCCGGCGGAGTAAGGCGCTAGAGCTTGCGCGCCACTTCCGGGGCGAGCTGCGTTTCAGATTCGGCGATCTGTGCCGCTGCCGCCTTCAGCTTCGGCAGAATATCCTCGACGCGATCGGCCTTGAGGATGTCGACCGAAAGGCCGGCGCGGATGAACTCGGTCTGGCGCATGTGCGACAGCAGCGAGAACAGCGGCTCCCAGAAATTGTCGAAGTTGGCGAGCAGCACCGGCTTGGCGTGACGGCCGAGCTGTTTCCAGGTCAGCTGCTCCACCAGCTCTTCGAGCGTGCCGACGCCGCCCGGCAGCGCCACGAAGGCGTCGGAGCGCTCGAACATCAGCCGCTTGCGCTCGTGCATGTCGGGGGTGACGATCATCTCCTGCACGCGGGTCAGCGCGTTCTCGCGCTTCCGCAGGAATTCGGGAATGATGCCGGTGACGGTGCCGCCGTGATCGAGCACGGAGGTCGCGACCGAGCCCATCAGGCCGAGCGAGCCGCCGCCATAGACCAGGCGGATGCTGTTCTCGGCGAGGGCCTTGCCGAACGCCTTGGCGCCTTCGGTGAAGCTGGGATTGGTTCCTGGGCCGGAGCCGCAATAGACACAGACAGTTTTGATCGTGCTCATTGGTGCCATGATGCATTGCAGCGAAGGGGCGTCAAGCCCAATCGGTGATTCGGATCCCCCGGAAATCTACCGGTAAATGGCGACAAACAATCAAAGATTCGCCATCTGGCGGGGTGCGCTGGCATCGGGAAGGCTTTATATGACGGGCGAAAATCGCAAATCGTAACGCTGCCCGCACCCGGCGGGCTTTCAGGCTTCTTGATGGACCAACCTCAATCGTTCGACGGCGCAGACGTTCCCGATCCTCCCGCCGGGGGACCGCTGGAGCGGGCCACGCTGATGGGCACGCTGGCGCATCTGTGGCCCTATATCTGGCCGGGCGACCGTGTCGACCTGAAGATGCGGGTGGTCTGGTCGATGGTGCTGCTGCTCGTGGCCAAGCTGGTCACGCTGACCGTGCCGTTCAGCTTTAAATGGGCGACGGATGCGCTGACCGGCGCCAATACCGCGCCGGTGCAGCCCGACAACTGGCACCTCTGGGTGATCGCCTCGCCATTGCTGCTGACCGCAAGCTATGGCGTGACGCGCATCCTGATGGCGGTGCTGACGCAATGGCGCGACGGCATCTTCGCCCGCGTCGCCATGCATGCGGTGCGCAAGCTCGCCACCATCACCTTCATCCACATGCACGAGCTGTCGCTGCGCTTTCACCTCGAGCGCAAGACCGGCGGCCTGACGCGCGTGCTCGAGCGCGGCCGCGAGGGCATCGAGGTCATCGTGCGCATGGTGATCCTGCAGCTGATCCCGACCATCGTCGAGGTCACGCTGCTGCTGGCGGTGCTGCTGTGGCAGTTCGACTGGCGCTACGTCGTGGCGACGCTGATCACGGTCGCGGTCTACATGTACTACACCTACATCGCGACCGAGTGGCGGATCGGCATCCGCCGCAAGATGAACGATTCCGACACCGAGGCGAACACCAAGGCGATCGACTCGCTGCTCAACTACGAGACCGTGAAATATTTCAGCGCGGAGACGCGCGAGGCGCAGCGTTACGACAAGTCGGTCGCGCGCTACGAGGAGTCGAGCGTTCAAGCCTATACCTCGCTCGCGGTGCTCAACACCGGCCAGGCCGTGATCTTCACGCTCGGGCTGACCGCGACCATGCTGATGTGCGCGATCGGCGTGCGCAACGGCACCAACACGGTCGGCGATTTCGTGCTGGTCAATGCCATGATGATCCAGCTCTACCAGCCGCTGAATTTCATGGGCATGGTCTATCGCGAGATCAAGCAGGCGATCATCGACATCGAGAAGATGTTTGGCGTGATCGGACGCGAGGCCGAGATCAAGGACATGCCCGATGCGCAGCCGCTGGTGGTCTCGGCCGGCAATCTGCGTTTCGAGGACGTGCGCTTTGCCTATGAGCCGACGCGGCCGATCCTCAAGGGCATCAGCTTCGAGGTGCCCGCCGGCAAGACGGTCGCGATCGTCGGCCCGTCCGGTGCGGGCAAGTCGACGATTTCGCGTCTGTTGTTCCGCCTCTACGACGTCTCCGGCGGCAAGATCCTGATCGACGGCCAGGACATCCGCGAGGTCACGCAGGATTCACTGCGGGCCTCGATCGGCATGGTGCCGCAGGATACGGTGCTGTTCAACGATACCATTCGCTACAACATCCGCTACGGCCGCTGGGATGCCGATGATGCCGAGGTCGAAGAGGCGGCGCGGCTGGCGCAGATCGACCATTTCATCCGCATGGCGCCGATGGGTTACGAGACCCAGGTCGGCGAGCGCGGCCTGAAGCTCTCGGGCGGCGAGAAGCAGCGCGTCGCCATCGCGCGCACCGTGCTCAAGGCGCCGCCGATCCTGGTGCTGGACGAGGCGACCTCGGCGCTCGACACCCACACCGAGCACGAGATCCAGGGCGCGCTCGACCGCGTGGCGAAGAACCGCACCTCGCTGGTGATCGCACACCGGCTTTCCACCATCGTCGGCGCCGACGAGATCATCGTGCTGGAGCAGGGCCGCGTCGCCGAGCGGGGCACCCACGCCAAGCTGCTCGCGCAGGGCGGCCTCTATGCCAGCATGTGGAACAGGCAGCGCGAGGCCGAGGCGGCACGCGAGAAACTGGCCAAGATGGCGGATTCCAGCGAGGCGCCCAACCGGGAGCCGCCGCCGGTCGACGACGCCCTCGCGGCATCAGCGGCCGCGGAGTGACCTTGTCTCGGGTCCCAACTCTGGCCTAAACAACTCCACCGCGCGGGGGCGACCCGGCGCCATCAACTTCCAGGCGGCAGATAGCGATGTCCATCCTCGATTCGATCCAGCGTCAGATCCCGCCGATCCACAAGGAAGGCTATCCCTTCATTGGCGGCTTTGCGCTGGCAAGCCTGATCCTGTTCTGGCTGTGGTCGCCGCTCGGGTGGATCGGCACGATCCTGACCGTGTGGTGCGCGCTGTTCTTCCGCGACCCCGTGCGCGTGACGCCGGTGCGCGAGGGGCTCGTGGTGTCGCCGGCCGACGGTCGCGTCTCGATGATCACCATGGCGCTGCCGCCGGCCGAGCTCGGGCTCGGCGACCGGCCGCTGCCGCGCATCTCGGTGTTCATGAGCGTGTTCAACTGCCATGTGAACCGCAGCCCGATCGCGGGCAGGGTGGACCGCATCGCCTACCGGCCGGGCCTGTTCATCAACGCCGAGCTCGACAAGGCGAGTGAGGATAATGAGCGCAACTCGCTCGTGATCACGACGCCGACGGCCAAGATCGGCGTGATCCAGATCGCGGGGCTCGTCGCCAAGCGCATCGTCTGCTTCGTCAGGGAAGGGCAGGCGATCGGGGCGGGCGAGCGGTTTGGCCTGATCCGGTTCGGCTCGCGCCTCGACGTCTACCTGCCGCTGGGCACCAAGGCGCTGGTGTCGGAAGGGCAGACCGCGATCGCCGGAGAGACGATTTTGGCCGATCTTGCCGGGGACGACCCAAGCCGCGCCTACCGCGCCAATTAACCATTGGTCGGTGCATCAGGGCCTTCCGCCGCAATGGCGGAGGGGGACGGGGCTTGCTATATCTCGCCTTGAGGTAAGCCATGACCCCCTACGATTTCAAAGATCCTGACGTACGCCGCCGGCGGTTCCGCCCGATCCCGGTGCGGATGCTGGTGCCCAACGTCATCACGCTGCTGGCGATCTGCGCCGGCCTGACCTCGATCCGGCTGTCGATCGAGGGGCGGATGACGCTCGCGGTCTACGCCATCGTGTTCGCGGCCGCGCTCGACGGCATCGATGGTCGCGTCGCGCGCATGATCAAAGGCCAGTCCAAGTTCGGCGCCGAGCTCGACAGCCTCGCCGACTTCGTCAATTTCGGCGTGGCTCCCGGCCTGATGCTGTACTTCTGGCAGCTGCATGAGCTCGGCAATGCCGGCTGGATCGCTGCCATGGTGTTCGCGATCTCCGGGGGCTTGAGGCTCGCGCGCTTCAACGCCACCATGGACGATCCGAACAAGCCCGCCTTCGCCGCCAATTTCTTCACCGGTGTGCCGGCGCCGGCCGGCGCGATCACGGTGCTGCTGCCGATCTACGTCGCGTTTCTCGATCTCGGTCGGCTGCCCGCAGCGGTGACGGCGGCCTATACGCTCTTGATCGCCTTCCTGATGGTGTCGCGCCTGCCGGTATTCTCCGGCAAGACCAAGCGTATGCGCGTGCCGCCCGAACTGGTGCTGCCGGCGTTCGTCGCGGTGATCGTCTTCATCGCTATCCTGATCGCCTATCCCTGGCACGTGCTGTCGATCGGCACGGTGCTGTATCTGCTCGGTTTGCCGCTCGGCTACAAATCCTACCGCGACCAGGCGCGCGCGATGGCAGCCACCGCGCCGTCGGGAGGCGAGGTCCCGTCGCCGCCTTCGGCGCCGACGCTGGCCAATTTGTCGGAGCCGCCGCTCGACGACGACCGGCCCGGACGGCTGCACTAAAGCGCGATGAGATTTGGCTGATCGTCATCGCGCTTTAGGTCGTTGTTTGAGCATGATCTTTTCGGAAAACCGCTGCGCACTTTTCCGGATCATGCACTGAGCGGTTTTCGCGGATATCTGCCATGAAGGCGGCCGAGTTGGGTTGAAGCCCGATCTCGGCTATATCGCCCTGTGCCGGCGGCACCGCGCCAACAGCGGCCGCCAATCTGGGAGAGAACGCCGTGACTGATACCGCGACCGGGCCGCTGCCCGCTGCCGTCCTCGAAGCGCTGGGCCGCTATGACACCCCGACGATCTGCAATGCCATGGAGATCGTGGCGCCGGAGCGCCGGTTGATCGGCTACACCACCAAGCAACTGGTCTGCCCATTTCCCGACCTTCCGCCCATCGTCGGCTACGCCCGCACGGTTGCGATCCGCTCGGTGCTGAAGTCCTCGCTGCCGGCCGAAGAGCAGTCCAAGCGCCGCATCGAATATTACGAATATGTCGGCACCGGCCACGGTCCGCGCATCTCGGTGATCCAGGACATCGACGGTCCCGACGTCGGCTACGGCGCGTTCTGGGGCGAGGTGCAGAGCAACGTGCACAAGGCGCTCGGCTGCCTCGGCGTCATCACCGATGGCTCGATCCGCGACATCCCGCAATGGGCCCCGGGCTTCCAGGCGCTGGCCGGCTCGATCGGCCCGTCGCATGCCTGGGTGCATGCGGAAAGTTTTGGTGGCGAGGTCCGCGTTGCCGGCATGACCGTGAAATCCGACGATCTGATCCATGCTGACCAGCACGGCGCCATCGTGATCCCGCTCGACATCGCGGCAAAGCTTCCTGAGGCTGCCGAACTCTGCGGCCGCCGCGAGACGCCGATCCTGGAGATCGCGCGCAGCCCTGACTTCTCGCTGGAGAAGCTGAAGGCCGCGTTGAAGCGCTCGGCGGAGATTCACTAAGGGGCGACTGAACGACTTAGGGCCGCGTTGCCGGCCGCGGGCCGCCCTGTTCCGTCAAAAACAGGGCGGCCTGATCCGGCTCGCCGAAGACTGCGGCGGCGCATCCGATCAAGGTGAAGCCGCCGGCGAGATCCCAGAGGGTGATGTTGTCGGCATTATCAGGGACGTGAATCAAGCGCGCTGCGATCACGGCAAAGCCCGCCTCGACAAACAGCAAGACGCTGAATGCCGGCAGGACGAGCCCTGGCTCGAGCAGGTGGAGCGCCAGTACCGCGGGCAGCGCGGTGAGAAGACCGAACAGCGTCAACATGGCAAAACGGCTCCTGCGATGGAGCATGCCGCCCGGCGACAGAATACTGCATGATCTGTCGTCGCGGATGTGGCGCAGGGCCGCAGTCGGAGGACGCTCAATGAAGATGACTGGCAAAACCGTCCTGATCACCGGTTCGACGGACGGCGTCGGCCGCTACGTCGCGCACCGACTGGCCGAAGCAGGTGCGAGGGTCCTGATCCACGGCCGCGATGCCGTGCGCGCGAAGGCGCTGATCGACCAGATCGTGCAGGCCGGCCACGCTGCGCCGACATTCTACCAGGCCGACTTGTCGTCGATGTCAGGCACGCGAGAGCTCGCCGCCGCCGTTATCCGCGATCACCAGCGTCTCGATGTCTTCGTCAGCAATGCTGGCATCGGCTCGCAGAACGACGGACCGCAACGGCAGGAGAGTCCGGACGGCTATGAACTGCGCTTTGCCGTGAATTACCTCTCGGGCTTCCTGCTTGCGCACTTGCTGCTGCCGCTGTTGACGTCCGCAGCACCTTCGCGCGTCGTCAATGTTGCCTCCCTCGGTCAGCATCCGATCGACTTCGACGACGTCATGATCAGCAAGGGCTACAGCGGCTCGCGCGCCTACGCCCAGAGCAAGCTCGCGCAGATCATGTTCACCATCGATTTCGCGGAGGAATTGAAGCGCATGGGCATCACCGTCAACGCGCTGCATCCGGCGACCTACATGAACACCACGATGGTGCGCGCCGGCGGCATCACGCCGATCTCGACGGTGGAGCAGGGCGGAGCGGCGATCCTGCACCTCGTCGAAGGCGACGATGTCGCCGGCAAGAGCGGGCTGTTCTTCAACGGCATGAACGAGACGCGCGCCAATCCGCAGGCCTACGATGCCGGTGCGCGATCGAGCTGACCGGGCTCTCGTCCTGAGCTGCCGTCCTGGCGCGCCGCAATCATGGTTAGCGAAGTGTTGAGATTCCTGCCGGTCGCGGGCAAAGCCGGCGTCCTGTCAGCGCGCTGCGCCGGTCTGGCGCCCCGGCTCAACTTAACCTTTACGCGGCTTTAAGGGCGTCGCTCTAGGGTTTCCGATGCGGTTCGGGGTTGGGCCGCGCCAGCGGCCAGGACGGCCGTTGTTGCGTTCGCGTTGGAGTGTCCCATGGATATCATGACGAGCGTCGGGCTCATTGCGGGCATCATCGTCATTACGGCGATGATCTTCATGGGCGGCGACCTCCACATGTTCATCTCCGAACATGCCATGATCATCATCTTCGGCGGCTCGGTCTCGGCCACCATGATCCGCTTTCCGCTCAGCGCGCTCCTGCACGGCCTTCCGCTCGGCGCCAAGTTCGCTTTCACCATGAGCCGCCTGTCGGCGCACGACCTCGTCGACGAGCTCGCCCGCATCGCCGAGATAGCCCGCAAGCAGGGCCCGGTCGGCCTCGAAAAGGTCGAGACCGACGAGCCCTTCCTGGCCAAGGGCATCCGCTACGTCGCCGACGGCTACGACCTCGACTTCATCCGCGACAATCTCGAGCGCGACCGCGACAACTTCCTCATGCACCTCGACGAAGGCAGCAAGATCTACCGCGCCATCGGCGATTGCGCCCCGGCCTTCGGCATGATCGGCACCCTGATCGGCATGGTGCAGATGTTCGCGAACATGACCGATCCCTCCAAGCTCGGCCCGTTCATGGCGACCGCGCTGCTCGCAACCCTGTACGGTGCGCTCGTCGCGAACCTGTTCTGTCTGCCGATCGCCGACAAGCTGCACGGCAAGCTGCTCGACGAGGAAACCAACCGCACGCTGATCATCGACGGCATCCTGATGATCCGCGACTCCAAGAGCCCGACGCTCGTGCGCGAAATGCTGCTGGCCTATTTGCCGGAGAAGCATCGTCACGCCGAAGGCGAGCCGGTGCCGGCGTAAAAGCCGCCGCCCGGGATCTCGAGAGATGGCCAAGAAGAAGCGCGGCGATGCTCACGGTGGCGGTCACGGCTGGTTCGTGACCTTCGCCGACCTGATGGGCCTGATGATGAGCTTCTTCGTGATGCTCGTCGCGTTCTCGACGCAGGACGCCAACAAGCTGAAGATCGTCGCCGGCTCCATGCGCGACGCATTCGGTGTGCAGAGCGAGGCGCGCTACGCCGGTATCGTCGAGTCTGACGGCCTGCCGACGCGCCCGCGGCTGAAGAACGTCGACCACATCCAGCCCGAGGACGCCTCCAACACGCCGACGCCGGATCAGGAGGACCGCGACCGCACCTCGGGCGCGAAGATCAAGGTCGACCGCAATTTCGCGCTTGCCGCCGCCTCGCTGCGCCAGGCGCTGCAGGACATGCCGGAACTGACCGAGATGTCCAAGCACATCATGTTCGAGGAGACCAAGCAGGGCCTCAACCTGGAGATCGTCGACCAGGATGGCCGCTCGATGTTCGCCGACGGCTCCAAGGTGCCGTATGACCGCACCCGCCGCCTGATCGAGAAGCTCGCGATCCCGCTGAAGGCAACACCACTCCGTGTCTCCATCGCCGGCCACACCGCGGCCGGATTCGTGCCGACCCGCAGCGACTATGGCGCCTTCGACCTGTCGGCCGATCGCGCCAATGCCGTGCGTCAGATCCTCGAACGCGAGGGCCTGCCGCCGTCCCACATCTTCGCCGTCGCCGGCAAGGCGGACACCCAGCCGCTGTTTCCGGACGATCCCTCGCTCGCGGCCAACCGGCGGGTGACGATTACGCTGATGCGCGAGGATCCGCCGCTGCCGCCGAATTTGAAGCCGTAGAGCGTTTCGCGCGAAGCGGCCGCCGGTTTCGCGTGAAGAAAACGCGTCGAACCTGGAATCTCGAGGCCCGCTTCGCTTCCCGCAGAGCGGAAGGCTCTAGGCACTTGCGCTACCATCTTACCTGAGGCATGTCGTCGCGCTAACAACGATCGTTGCTACGCCGTCACAGCATCCGCCCCGGCGGCTGCTATGGTGGTGTGCCGATTGACAGGCGCGCCGGAACGGTCAAAAGGCGCCGGATCAATTCTCGGGAAGAAGCGTTTCTCATCTCACATGACGGCGAGCATCACATCGACCGACGCTCAGGACGGGCCGGTCACCTCGGGTTTCTGGGGCCTGGCGCTCGGAAGCATCGGCGTTGTCTTCGGCGATATCGGCACCTCGCCGCTGTACGCATTCCACGAGGCGGTCAAGGCCGCGGCCCATGGCGAGCCGGTCTCGCGGGTCATGGTGCTCGGCGTGCTTTCGCTGATCCTTTGGGCGCTCTTTATCGTCGTCACCGCCAAATACGTTCTGCTGCTGCTGCGCGCCGACAATAACGGGGAGGGCGGCACGCTCTCGCTGATGGCACTCGGCCAGCGCGCGCTCGGGCGGCGAAGCTGGTTTCTGATGGCGCTCGGCGTGGTCGGCGCCTCCATGTTCATCGGCGATTCCATGATCACGCCGGCCATCTCGGTGCTCTCGGCGGTCGAGGGTCTGAAACTCGTGACCCCCGCCTTCGAACACTATGTCGTGCCGCTCACCGTCATCATCCTGGTGCTGCTGTTCGCGGTCCAGAGCAAGGGGACGGCGCTGGTGGCCTCGGCCTTCGGGCCGGTGATGGTAGTCTGGTTCACCGTTCTAGCGGTGATGGGTGCCGTGCACATCGCCGACGATCCGTCGGTGCTGGCAGCGATCAATCCCTATTACGCGCTGCAATTCCTGCTGTCGCACGGCACGATCGGCCTGGTGACGCTCGGCGCCGTGTTCCTGGCGGTGACGGGCGGCGAGGCGCTCTACGCCGATCTCGGCCATTTCGGCCGCAAGCCGATCCAGTCGGCCTGGATGTTCTTCGTGCTGCCCGCGCTCCTGATCAACTATTTCGGGCAGGGCGCGCTGGTGCTGTCCGATCCCAGCGCGATCGAGCATTCGTTCTATCGCATGGTGCCCGAGAGTCTGGTGCTGCCGCTGGTTGGACTTGCGACCGCGGCGACCGTGATCGCGAGCCAGGCCGTGATCACGGGCGCCTATTCGCTGGTTTATCAGGCGGTGCAGCTTGGCCTCCTGCCGCGCTTCGAGGTGCGCTACACCTCCGAGACCCATGCCGGCCAGATCTATCTGCCGCGTGTGAACCGGCTGCTGCTGATCGGCGTGATGCTGCTGGTGCTGTTGTTCCACACCCCCAGCAATCTGGCTTCGGCTTACGGCATCGCGGTCTCCACCACCATGGTCGCCGACGGCGTCATGGGCTTCGTCGTGATCTGGAAGCTGTGGAACTGGCGCGCTGCGACGGCTGCGGCGGTGATCGTGCCCTTCGTCGTGGTCGACATCAGCTTCTTCAGCGCCAATCTGCTCAAGCTGCTCGAGGGCGCCTGGGTGCCGCTGCTGTTCGGCGTCGTCATGGCGGGAACGATCTGGACCTGGCGCAAAGGGACCGGCATCCTGCTCCAGAAGACCCGCCGGATCGAGGTGCCGCTCGACGACCTGATCCGCAGCCTCGAAAAGCGCCCGCCGCACATCGTCAAGGGCACCGCGGTGTTCCTCACGAGCGATCCCGCCTTCGTGCCGACCGCGCTGCTGCATAATCTCAAGCACAACAAGGTGCTGCACGAGCACAACGTGGTCCTGACCATCGAGACCGCGCACACGCCGCGGGTCGACCTGTCCGAGCGGTTCCGCATGGAGAAGATCAGCGACAAGTTCTCCAAGGTCAGGCTGCGCTTCGGCTACATGGAGCAGCCGAACGTCCCGAAAGCGCTGGCGATCGCGCGCAAGCAGGGCTGGCAGTTCGACATCATGTCGACCTCGTTCTTCGTGTCGCGAAGATCGCTCAAGGCCTCGGCCCAGTCGGGCATGCCGCTGTGGCAGGATCACCTCTTCATCGCGCTGAGCCGGTCCGCCAACGACGCCACCGACTATTTCCAGATTCCGACCGGGCGGGTGGTTGAAGTCGGCACCCAAGTCACCATCTGAACGCAATTGGCCAACTCATGCAAATTTTGCATGGCAAGGGCCCAAAATCGGGCTAGGCTATGCCGGCAGCGCAGGACTATAAGCCGCGCGCTCTTCCGCCGTTGTGCAGTGAAGCATTCTAGAGGCCACTGGGCTCTCCCATGACAAGTGACGTAGCGATTTCCGCCCCGGAAACGGCGGCGGCCAATGGGCATGGCGAAGCCCACACCACCGCCCGTTTCGGTGCGCTGACGCTCGGCAGCATCGGCGTCGTCTACGGCGATATCGGCACCAGCCCGCTCTACGCGTTCCGCGAGGCGGTGATGGCGGCCTCGGGCGCGGAGGGGGTGCCGACGCCGGCGGCCGTGCTCGGCGTGCTCTCGCTGATCCTGTGGGCGCTCATCGTCGTGGTGACGCTCAAATACGTCGTGATTCTGCTCCGTGCCGACAACAATGGCGAGGGCGGCACGCTGGCGCTGATGGCGCTGGCCCAGCGCGCGGTCGGCACCGGCGGGGCGACCATCGTCCTGCTCGGCATCATTTCCGGCGCCCTGTTCTACGGCGACGCCGTGATCACGCCGGCGCTTTCGGTGCTGTCGGCCATCGAAGGCATGAAGGACGTCACCCTGCACTTCGAGCCCTACATCGTTCCGTTGACCGTGATCATCCTGGTCGGCCTGTTCGCCGTGCAGTCGCGCGGCACCGCCCGCGTCGCCGCGTTCTTCGGTCCCGTGATGTGCGTCTGGTTCGCGGTGATCGCGATCGCGGCCATCCACCCGATCATCGAGCAGCCGCAGGTGCTGTTCGCGCTGAACCCGCTCTACGCCGTGTCCTTCATGTTCCACCACGGCATCATCGGTTTCGTGACGCTGGGCGCCGTGTTCCTGGCGGTCACCGGTGCCGAGGCGCTCTATGCCGACCTCGGCCATTTCGGCAAGCGGCCGATCCAGACCGCTTGGCTGTTCATCGTGCTGCCGTCGCTGGCGCTGAACTATCTGGGGCAGGGCGCTCTCGTCCTCGGCGATCCCGGCGCGATCGTGAGCCCGTTCTTCCAGCTGTTCCCGCAAGGCTTTTTCCGCGGCTGCATGGTCGTTCTCGCCACCGCCGCCACTGTTATCGCGAGCCAAGCCGTCATCACCGGTGCCTATTCGCTGACGCGTCAGGCGATTCAGCTCGGGTTGCTGCCGCGCTTCGAAATTCGCCATACCTCTGAAGCCCATTCGGGCCAGATCTTCATCCCACGCATCAACCAGCTTCTGCTGGTCGCGGTGGTGCTGCTGGTGCTGCTGTTCCGTTCCTCCAGCGCGCTGGCATCGGCCTATGGCATCTCCGTTACCGGGACCATGGTGGTCACGGCGATGATGGGTTTCGTCGTGATCTGGAAGGTCTGGAAGTGGTCGCCGTTCGCTGCCGCCGCCCTGATCGTGCCGTTCCTGTTCCTCGACCTGACCTTCCTCGCTGCCAACCTGCTCAAGGTGTTCGAGGGCGGGTGGGTGCCGCTCGCGCTCGGCGCGCTCATGATCATCCTGATGTACACGTGGCGGCGCGGCAGCCGCCTGCTGTTCGAGAAGTCGCGCAAGCTCGAATTCCCGCTCGCCGATCTCGTGGCGATGCTGGAGAAGCGGCCGCCGCAGCGCGTGCCCGGCACCGCGGTGTTCCTGACCTCGGACCCGCTCAGCGCCCCGACCGCGCTGATGCATAGTCTGAAACACTACAAAGTTCTGCATGAGAAGAATGTCATTCTCACCATCGAGACCGCGCAGACCCCGCGGATCGATCCAGCCGAGCGGGTGAGGCTGGAGCAGATCTCGCCGACCTTCTCCAAGGTGACGCTGAAGTTCGGCTTCATGGAATCGCCCAATGTGCCGAAGGCGCTGGCGATCGCCCGCAAGCTCGGCTGGCAGTTCGACATCATGTCGACCTCGTTCTTCCTGTCGCGCAGGGCGCTCAAGCCCGCCGCTCATTCCGGCATGCCGCGCTGGCAGGACCGGCTGTTCATCTCGCTCAGCCGCTCCGCCAACGACGCCACCGACTATTTCCAGATCCCCTCCGGCCGCGTGGTCGAGGTCGGTACCCAGGTGACGATCTAGAGCCACCGCCGTCGTCGCCCGGCTTGACCGGGCGACCCAGTGTTCCAGAAACGGCGCGGCTAGAACCGAGGAGCCGCGGCGCACTGGATTCCCCGCTTTCGCGGGGAATGACACCGGATGCGGGGCGAGGTGCGAAGCAGGAGTTTCAGGCATCCTGAAAGCCGCACTTCAAGTCGCTGCGATTTAGCTTTAACTTGCGGCATGCAGCTCAAGCCTTTGTCGCGCTTGATTTTCGCCTGCCGAGAGGCGAGGTTGCCGGCCGCCGGGATCGACCCGGCGCAGGCTCGGACGTTGGAGGATGATGTGGCAAATCAGGTACAGGATCTGACCCCGGACGAGGTCTCCAAGGGTGTCGCGGAAGGGCGCTATCTCCTCGTCGACGTGCGCGAGCCGAACGAGGTCGAGGCCGAGGCCTATCCCTATGGCGTCGTCGTGCCGCTCTCGACCTTCGATCCCAAGGCGATCCCCGATCCCCAGGGCAAGGAGGTCGTGTTCGCCTGCCGCTCCGGAAAACGCTCGGTGACGGCCTCGCTCGCGGCGCAGGCCGCGGGCCTGCCTTACGACAAGCATCTGGCCGGTGGCATGCTCGGCTGGAAGGCGGCGGGTCTTCCCAGCAAGGTCGGTGGCTGACCTCGCGATGACGACCAAGAGCTCCTCGCTGAACAAGGTCTTCTCCGACCTTCCCGTCACCATTTTCGAGGCGATGTCGCAGGCCGCCCGCGACAACAACGCCATCAATCTCGGCCAGGGCTTTCCCGACGATCCCGGGCCTGAGGACATCCGCCGCGCCGCGGCCGATGCCTCGTTGAACGGCTACAATCAGTACCCCTCGATGATGGGCCTGCCGGAGCTGCGCCAGGCGATCGCGACCCATTACGGCCACTGGCACGGCCTCAAGCTCGATCCGATGAGCGAGGTGATGGTGACCTCCGGCGGCACCGAGGCGCTGACCTCGGCGATCCTCGCGGTGGTCCAGCCCGGCGACGAGGTGGTCTGCTTCCAGCCGGTCTATGATTCCTACCTGCCGATCATCCGCCAGGCCGGCGGCATTCCGCGGCTCGTCCGCCTCGAGCCGCCGCACTGGCGGCTCAATGAGGACATGCTGAAAAGCGTCTTCAATTCAAAGACCAAGGCGGTGCTCTTCAACAATCCCCTGAATCCCTCCGCGGTGGTCTATCCGCGCGAGGACCTCGAGCTGCTTGCCCGCTACTGCCAGGAGTTCGACGTCATCGCGATTTGCGACGAGGTCTGGGAGCACGTCACGTTCGACGAGCACAAGCACATCCCCCTGATCACCATCCCCGGCATGCGCGATCGCACCATAAAGGTCGGCTCGGCCGGCAAGATCTTCTCGCTGACCGGCTGGAAGATCGGCTTCGTCTGCGCCGCGCCGCCGCTGCTGCGGGTGGCAGCCAAGGTGCACCAGTTCCTGACCTTCACCACCGCACCGAACCTCCAGGCCGCCGTCGCCTATGGGCTCGGCAAGTCCGACGACTACTTCCTGTCGATGCGCAAGGACCTGACGCGAAGCAGGGACCGCCTGACCAGGGGACTGGAGAGCCTCGGCTTCCCCGTGCTGAGGTCGCAGGGCACCTACTTCCTCACCGTCGACCTGTCGCCGCTCGGGCTCAACGAGAGCGATACCGAGTTCTGCTGGCGGATCGTGAAAGACTACAAGGTCGCGGCGATCCCGGTGTCGGCCTTCTACGAGCAGGACGCGGTGACCTCCGTGGTCCGCTTCTGCTTTGCCAAGAAGGACGAGACTCTCGACACCGCACTGGAGCGGTTGTCGGACGCGGTGCGCGGTCGCAAGAGGTAGGAAAGATGACGAACGTCGGCCGCTCCAGGCTTTGCCTTGGTTTTGCAATCGCCGCGGCGCTGACGTTGCTTTCCGCCCCCGCAGGGGCCGAGGAGCGGGTCGTCAACTTCTACAACTGGTCCAACTACATGGCGCCTGATGTTCTTGAGGCCTTCACCAAGGAGACCGGCATCAAGGTGGTCTACGACACGTTCGATGCCAACGAGACGCTGGAGACGCGCCTGATGGCCGGTAAGTCCGGCTACGACGTCGTGGTGCCCACGGCCTATTTCCTCCAGCGCCAGATCAAGGCCAACATCTTCCAGAAGCTCGACAAGTCGAAGCTGCCGAACCTCGCCAATGCGTGGGGCGTGGTGACCGAGCGCCTCGGCATTTACGACCCCGGCAATGTCTACGCCGCCAACTACATGTGGGGCACGACGGGCATCGGCTACAACGTCGCCAAGCTGAAGCAGATCCTCGGGGCCGACGCGAAGATCGACAGCTGGGACATCGTCTTCAAGCCGGAGAATTTGGCGAAGTTTAAGGACTGCGGCGTCCACATGCTCGACTCCGCCGACGACATCTTTCCGGCGGCGCTGAACTATCTCGGGCTCGATCCGAACTCGACCAGGCAGGCGGACCTGGAGAAGGCCGCCGACATCGTCGCCAAGGTCCGCCCCTCGGTGCGAAAATTTCACTCGTCCGAATATCTGAGCGCGCTCGCCACCGGCGAGATCTGCTTCGTGGTCGGCTGGTCCGGCGACATCATGCAGGCCCGCGCCCGCGCGGCCGAAGCCAAGAGCGGGGTCGAGATCGGCTACACTATTCCGAAGGAGGGCGCGCAGATGTTCTTCGACAATCTCGCGATCCCCGCGGACGCCAAGAACGTCAAGGAGGCCTACGAGCTGATCAACTATCTCTACCGCCCGGACGTCGCGGCCAAGAATTCGGACTTCCTGTCCTACGCCAACGGCAACCTCGCCAGCCAGAAGCTGGTCGACCCGAAGATCCTGAACGACAAGAACATCTATCCGGACGAGGCGACGCTGGCAAAACTGTTCGTCATCACGGCGCGTGAGCCTGCGACGCAGCGGGTGATCAATCGGCTGTGGACCAAGGTGAAGACGGGAAGGTAATAGCGCCCGTCATTGCGAGGAGCGAAGCGACGAAGCAATCCAGACTGTTTCCGCGGAAGGATTCTGGATTGCTTCGCTCCGCTCGCAATGACGGAGCAAGATCAGCGCCACCTTCTGTGGAGCCACAACCATTGCTCGGGATGCTCGCGCACCCAGCCTTCCACCACGCTTGTGATCGCCTGCGTCGTGCCCTGGATGTCGATCTTGCCGTCGGCATCGCGCACCGGCGGGATCTCCTCAGTCAGCTCGCCGCGGAAACGGTTGCCGGGCAGGCGGATGATGCGGACGCCGTGGATCGGGCATTCGACCTGACGCAGCAGGCGGGCCAGCATCGGATTGGCGCGGGTCTTGCGGCCGAAGAAGGTGACCTCGACGCCGCCGGTCAGATACTGGTCGATCAGCATGGCGACGTGCTTGCCGTCCTTCAGCGCCTGCGCGAGCCGCAACGGCGCATCGCGCCCCGCAGGGATCAGCGTGCCCATGTTGACCTGGCGCATCTCCTGGATGATGCGATCGGCAGAGGCGATGTTCGGCCGGCGATAGAGGATCGCAGTGTCCAGCCCATGCGCGACGGCGGCGAGCGCCGGCAGTTCCCAGTTGGCGAGATGGGCAGCGAAGATCAGCGCGGGCTTGCCGTCGTCGCGGATCTGGTCGAACAGCTCGATGCCGCGCGCCGGCAATTCGATCTTGCTCTTTTCCGGATGATCGCGGTCGTAATCCCAGACCTGGTCCATATGGGCGAATTCGGCGCCGACGCGGCCGAGATTGTCCCACACGCCCATCAGGATCTGTTCGATCTCTTCCGGTGACTTCTCGGGAAACGCCGCGGTGAGATTGGCGCGGCCGATGCGGTGCTCGCGCAGGCGCGGGCCGATTGTCTTCACCACGCGGGAGAAGAAGTCCGAGGTCTTGGCCGGATCGAAATAGCGCGTGGTGCGCAGCATGCCGACAGTGGCGGCCCCGATCAGGCTTCCGCCGAGCGATTTGCCAGCCTCCCGCGCGCGGGCCTTGATGCTCGCAGGTAACAGCGCCATGCGTCCGGTCAGGCCGGTTCGCGGGTCAGGATCAGCGAGGCGTTCTGGCCGCCGAAGCCGAACGAGTTCGACATCACCGCGGTGACGCGGGCGTCGCGCGCCGTGTTGCCGACGACGTCGAACAGGATCGTGGGATCCGGATTGTCGTAGTTGATCGTCGGCGGGATGCGCTGATGCTCGAGGGTGAGCAGCGAGAAGATCGCCTCCACCGCGCCGGCGGCGGAGATGGTGTGGCCGACCATCGACTTGTTGGAGGTGACCGGAATCTTCTGCGCGAGCTCGCCGAACACGGCCGACGTCGTGTTGAATTCCATCTTGTCGTTTTCGGGCGTCGCGGTGCCGTGCGCGTTGATGTGGTCGATCTGGTCCGGCGTCATGCCGGCATCGGCCAGCGTCTTGTTCATGCAGCCGATGATCGGCTTGCCGTCGGGCGAAGAGCGGGTGCGGTGGAAGGAATCGGTGAGCTCGCCGCAGCCGGCGATCACGCCGAGGATTTTTGCGCCGCGCGCGGTAGCGGCCTCGTAGCTCTCCAGGACGAGCGCGCCAGCGCCCTCGGCCATGACGAAACCGTCGCGGTTCTTGGAGAAGGGGCGGGAGGCCGCCTGCGGCGGATCGTTCTGGGTCGACAGCGCCGAGAGTAGCGAGAAACGCACGAGAGCTTCGGGGTTTACGGTGCCGTCGGTTGCCACGCACAGCGCGGCATCGGTCTCGCCGCGGCGGATCGCCTCGACGCCGAGCTGGATCGAGGTCGCGCCGGAGGCGCAGGCCGTCGACAGCGAGATCGGCGAGCCCTTGGTGCCAAAGGTCTCGGCGAGATATGCGGCCACCGAGCCGAACATGAAGCGGTGGTGATAGGCGCTGTACTTGCCACCGCCGGAGATGCGCAGCAGATCGTCATAGGTGATATCCTGCGCGCCGACGGCGCGGCCGAGCTCACGGCGCTGCGGCCACTCGACTTCGACCGGTGCAACCGCAAGGAAGAGCGGACCGGGGAAATCGGCCTTGGCGCCGATGCCGGCCTGCGCGAGCGCTTCCTGCGTGACGAGCTCAGCCATCCGCTCGGACAGGCCGGTGGAGGAGAACGGATCGACGCTGACGAAATCGACCGTGCCGGCCATCGTCGTCCTCAGGCCGTCGACCGGAAAGCGCGTGATGGTGCGGATGCCGGATTCGCCGGCCACGAGCTTCGCCCAATTGTCGGCCTTGCCGTTGCCGAGCGAGGTCATGATGCCCATGCCGGTGACGACGACGACGGGACGCCCGAGTTTGTCGCGTGGTGCAGTCATGTCGATCCCCCGATTCAGCTAGAGCATCCGCCAAAGCGCGACGCGCTTCAGCTTACGGCCTCGACCAGAGCCATGCCCTCGCCGCGCCAGTGTCCGGCCCCCACCACCACAATCTGGGTGGGCGCGCCCTGCATTTCAATCTCGGTCCCGGTGGAATCGTTCGGCGGGAACAGCGCACCGCGCGAGATCGACAGCGCCGCGAGCGCGATGCCGAGCGGGAATTGCGTTTCCATGGTGTGGCCGAACATCGTGCCGGTCGAACGCACCGGGAAGTCAGCATGGCCCTTCAGGAAGCCGCGCTCCTCTGACGTCGCGGGCTCCACGCCGGTCGCGCCCGATATGATCGCGCCCTTGCCCTCGCGCCTGGGCAGCTTTTCCCAAAGCTTCTCCAGCGTCGCCGCCATGTCGCCGGGCTGCTTGCGCCGGGCGAGGTCGGCAACGACGCTCGACAGCTTTGCGAACGGCTTTGCGCCGCGCGCTTCCGCGTGCGCCTTCGATTCCAGCACCAGGAACGCGCCGGCAGATCCCAACGCGAAACCGGGGTGATCCTTGCGCGCCCACACCGGAGCAAACTTGTCCTTAAGATTGAAGTCGCCGAATTCGTAGAGGACCATCAGGTCCTTGCGCTCGCCATTGTGGGAGCCGCCGATCAGCGCGATGTCGCTCTCGCCCGAGGCGATGCGCGCGAGCGCAATGCGCGCCGCATCGGCACCCGCGACCTCTTCGCCCATGAAAGTGCGCGAGGTGCCGCCGAGACCGTGCACGATGGCGATGTTGCCGGCGAGCAGGTTCGAGAGCTGGGCGAGGAACAGCGTCGGCCTGAGATCGCTCATCAGCCGTTCGTTGAGGAAGCCCGGCGCATTGGCGCCCTTGACCTCGGCCGTGAGCACGCCGGAGTCGACATTGAGGTCGCGCTCGCCGCCGCCGGCGGCCACCACCATGTCGATCTTCGACAGGATGTCCTTGTTGCCCTTGATCCCGGCGGAATCGAGCGCAAGGCCCGCGGCATAGGTGCCGATGCGCTGCCAGGCTTCCATCTGGCGCTGGTCGCCCTTCTTCGGGATCTGGCTGTCGAAGCTAACAGGCATCAGGGGATGCACGATGCAGGGCGCAAAGCCCTTTTCGTCGACATTGATGCGCTTGTCCTGAAGCGCGGCCCAGTTGGCGTCCAGGCCTTCGCCAAGCGAGGTGGCAAGGCCAATGCCGGTGATCCAGACTTCCGTCTGGCCGGGCTTCGAAGCAGTGTCAGTCATGGCGATCCGGCCTGTTGCGGGAAGCCGACGCGTTTGGCGACCGCGTCCATGAAGCCGCGCATATCCGCATTGGGGAAGGGGATCTGCGTGAAGGTGAGCGTCGAATTCGCGCGCAGCTTGCCGCCGACCCGGATCTTCGCGTCGGTCACCGCATAGCCCGAGCCCTGATGCGACAGGGTCGCCTCGATGGTCATGAGATCGCCGGGGAAGACCGAGCCGCGGACCTTGGCCTCCTTGACGGCCGCCAGGATCGGCATGCGCTCGAACTTGAGCACGCCGAGCTGAAGCCAGCCCGAGGCCTGGGCCATCGATTCGATCAGGAGCACGCCGGGCATCAGGGGATAGCCCGGGAAGTGCCCCTCGAAGATCGTGCTCTCCTTGGGGACCAGGGCTTCGACGACAATCGTCTTCGCGTCGACATTGAGGTCGACGACGCGATCGATCATGTGGAAGTATTCGAGTTGCATGACCGCGCGCTTAGGCGCTCGCGCCCTTGGCCGCAACCAGTTCGTCGATGCGGGCGCACAGATTTTTCAGCACGAAATACTGCTCGGTGGTCGCCTTGCCGTCGTTGACCTCCTGGGTCCACTTTTCCAGCGGCAGCTTGATGCCGAACTGCTTGTCGATCGCGAACGCGATGTCCAGGAAATCGAGGCTGTCGATGCCGAGGTCATCGATGGCGTGGCTATCCGGCGTGATCGTGTCGCGCGGGATGTCGCAGGTTTCAGCGATGATCGTAGCGACCTGATCGAATGTGGAGGACATCACTAAGCCTTTGATATATTGCTGATATTTGTCTGAAGTTCCAGAGTGGAACGGTGGGTGGGCATCGCGCCCCGATGACGCCCTCAAACCCCCCTCTGGCCGGGTCGAAAGCCCGTATATCGGAGCGCCGCCCTGAGTTCAATGGAGCCGGGCGGCCCCGGCGACAGGGCTGGGGATGCCGTCGGCGGGCCTTTTGACCCGGGGGGTGCCTAGATATGGGGCGTCGTGATCTTGGCGCAGTCGCGGCGGCCCATCAGCACGCAATCCTGGGTGCGGCGCAGGTCGGCAATGCTCACCGCGAGCCAGATCCCGATTGCGGTCAGCGCGATGGTGAAGGCGAGCGCCGCAATATTGGCGAGCATGCGGTGGCGGAAATTGTCCGGTTCCGGCCGGGGTTTCTCATAGCGCGATAGGTCAAGCGGCTCGGGCGCGACGCGCAACGGCTGCACCGTGCCGCTGCCCCGTTGGGCCGGCGGGGGAGACGCGTTGCGCGGCCTGAACTGGAGCACCCGGTGCTCGTCATCCGAGCTGATGGGCCGCTGTGTTTTCATGGTGAGGGGATCACTCCGAAGCAGCGGTTTTTAGATAGCATACGTCGTGAATGCCTTGCAGAAAATCTTCTCAACGCGCACGTGCATTGCGCTTTCGCACTATCTTGCATGGCATATTTCCGGAGCGGCTCGCGAGCGAACGCGGCGCCGGCTGTCAGGTCGGTGACAGGAAGCGGAGGTTGCGTTGCAGCAACAACCCCGAAGCACGCATCGCCGACTCTCGTGAACATCTGCTTGTGATCTCCGCGGCCGGATCGAACGCATTTTGCCGCCGCGGGGCCCGTGGCATAATCAAGGGAACTGGACCACCGGTTGCAACCATGTGAGGGGCCTTCATCATGACCACCACCAACGCGCGCGAACCGAGAGTGCATCCGGTGCCGATCCTGTCGCTCCGGCCGACGCAGATGACGGTCGGCATGCGCGAGGTCAAGGAGAAGCGCAAGCGCTGGCGCGAGCACGGCAAGAAGAAGCAGGCCGACCTGCTCGGCAATCACATGATCCCCGTCGTCTACGGACCGGACCAGCGCTACTACGTGATCGACCATCATCATCTCGGCCGTGCATTGCACGACGAGGGCGTCAAGGAAGTGCTGGTGACCGTGGTCGGTGACCTCAGAATGGTCGAGCGCGAGGCTTTCTGGGGCGTGATGGACAACAAGCGCTGGGTCTACCCTTACGATTCCAAGGGTGAGCGGCGGCCGTTCCGCGATCTGCCGAGATCGGTTGTCGATCTCAAGGACGATCCGTTCCGAAGCCTTGCCGGCGAGCTCCGCCGCATGGGCGGCTTCGCCAAGGATACCACGCCGTTCTCGGAATTCCTGTGGGCCGACTTTCTGCGCCGTAAACTGACGCGCAAGGCAGTCGATGCCAATTTCGATAAGGCGCTCGAGAAGGCCCTGTCCGCGGCCAAGAGCAAGGACGCTATCTATCTGCCCGGCTGGTGCGGGCCGGCGGATGACGATTAGGCGTCACCGCTCACATCAGTCGCGCTGAAAGATCTTGGCGCCGGGGTAGACGCGCCGGGCGTAGCTCACGACCAGCGCGCGGTCCTGGGTTGCCAGGAAGGGCGTTCGGATCTGGCACGAGCCGACGACGAGATGCCATAGACCATTGAGCTCCCGGATGACGACGTTCATTTGAGCAATCCTCGATGACTCCGCATTTCTGCGGATACAGCTTATCGCGGCAGTCTTGCGATGCATGATCGTGATCGCCGGCGTGACATTCCCGGTACCGCTCGCGACCGTCGCAAGACAACGACGATGATTGTTAGTTGGTTACGGCGCGGCGGCCCGAGAAGCCGGATCTCATCACAGCCGCTTGAGCGAAGTCATTTTCCGCAGGGATGAAACCGTCCTGAAACAGAGCCGCCCCATCTCTGTGGGGCAGTCGAGCTCACACAGGAGGCCAAAATGCGCCGTCTGGTTTTCGTAATCGCCTTGCTCGCAGTCGCCACAGCAGGAATCTCGGCATCGTTTGCCGCAGTTCGCCACGCGAAGACGCTGACATTCTCCGAGCGCTTTGCTCCGGCGCTCGAGTTGATGGCGCAGCGCTAGCTACGTAGCGCCTCGCGGTCGCAGCTACGCACCGGTGGGACGATCACTTCTGGTGCTGCGGGCCAGGTGAGGACAGAAGGCGTTCGATCTCGGCGGCTGCCTCGCCGTCGCGCGCCTTCTGCAACAATGTGTGGCGTTCGGTGCCGGCTGGCAGCTTCTTGGCCGCGGCGCGGGCGTTCCGTGTGAACTTGTTCAGGCGCTCCTGGAGTGGCAGGGTCGGTCGCGTGCGGTTGCGCTTCTTGGTCATGGCTGCACCTTATCCCGCGCAAAGCCAACCATGGGAAGGCGAGTGGCGTCCTTAACTTTTGTTGGAACCGGGGACGTGGATCGCGGGTTTTTCATTGCAGCGGCGCCTCGGCGCCAGGGATTGCAATACAGATCCCACCTCATACCAACCGGAGCTAGCTCGCGTGCCTAGCGATACGATCCGTGCTGCGCTTGTCAGGCGTTTGCGTACATCTTCAGGCATCTCGGACGACGACGTGAAGGAGATCGAGGCGCTCCCAATTGCGGTTCGTCAATATCCGGCGGATACGCCCGTGGTGCGCGACGGCGAGCGCGCAACCAATTGCTGCCTGATCGCAGACGGCTTCTGTGCGCGTTCCAAGACGATTTCAAGCGGCAGGCGTCAGATCCTCTCCATCCACATCCCCGGCGAGATCCCCGACCTGATGAGCCTGTTCCTGCACGTGATGGACCACGACCTTTCGACGCTGGCGCCGTGCACGCTCGGCTTCATCAGTCACGAAACGCTGCGAAAATTGCACCAGCGCAGTCCAAGCGTTGCCGAGATGTTCTGGCGGGACACGCTGATCGACGCCGCCATGTTTCGCGAATGGATCGTCAATGTCGGCCAGCGTCCCGCGCCCGCAAGGCTTGCCCATGTCATGATCGAGCTGCGCGAACGCCTCCGGGTCATCGGGCGTCTTGACGGCAACAGCTTCGAGATGCCGCTGACCCAGGAGCAGATCGGCGAAGCCCTGGGAATCACCGGGGTGCACGCCAACCGCGTGATCAAGCAGTTGCGGCAGGAGGGCATCGTCGAGCTGCACCGCGGCCGCGTCACGGTGCTGGACGAGCGGAAATTTCTGGACCTTGCGGATTTCGACGGCCGTTACCTGCATCAGTCGCCGACGCTTTGAGGCGCGCAGGCGACTTGACCTACCGCAAATTCGTATCGGTGCAGGGCGCTATGGTTCGTCGGCATGATTGCCGAACCGGTGTTGCCTGAATGTCGAGGGCGCAGGTGGCTTCGAGTCATGCTGACCCGGAGGCATCACCGTGAGCGCAATCTTTCGCATTCTCTTCGTCGTTGCCGGTGCCATCACCGCGCTGTTCGTCGCGCGCGATGCCCTGAATTTCACGATCATCCAGACCTTCGTTGCCGTTCTGCTCGTCACCGCCATCGTCGGTGTCGGAAGCTTCTGGAGCCAACGACGGAAAACGTGACGGATGTGAGAGCCGCGTGCTGGCGCAGCCGGCTAGGTCCGCGGCGGCGCGTCCGGAGACGTCTCCGCGGTGTGCGCATCCTGCTTGCCGCCGAGCATGCGGTGCAACCGTCGCTCGATGTGGCGGCCCACCGTCAGCAGCACGAAGGCGAGCGCCAGCGCGACGGCGACGATCTTCCACTGTCCGGCGCCGCAGACGATGCCGATGCAGGCCGCGAGAAAGGTGCAGGCGGCGCTGGTCAGCCCGCGGACGCGAAATCCCATGCTCTGATGCACGATGACGCCGGCACCGAGAAAGCCGATGCCGGTGAGGATGCCCTGGATGACGCGGCTGGCGGCATCGGCGACCTTGGTTGGCTCGGCGAGCTGCAGGGCGAGCAGAACCACGGTCGCCGTGGAGAGCCCGACGATGCCGAGCGTCTTCAGCCCGATCGGCTTGCCGTGCAGGTCGCGGTCGAGGCCGATCGCGCCGGCGGCGACGGTCGCGGCACCGAGACGAGCAAGGATTTCGGGCCAGTCGAGCTCCGTCATTTTTTCGGCAAGCGCCCCATAAGGTAAAACTCCTCGTTCGGCTTCATGCCGGTGAAGTTTGCCAGCCGATTGGACAGCGCGAAGAAGGCGGAGATCGCGGCGATGTCCCAGATGTCGTCGTCGCTGAAGCCGTGCGGTGCAAGCGTCGCGAAGTCCTCGTCGGAGACGCGCTGCGCGTCGGCCGAGACCATCATCGCGAAATCGAGCATCGCCTTTTGCCGCGGCGTGATGTCGGCCTTGCGGTAGTTCACGGCGATCTGGTCGGCGATCACAGGGTTCTTGGCGCGAATGCGCAGGATCGCGCCGTGCGCGATCACGCAATACTGGCACTGGTTGGCCGCCGAGGTCGCGACCACGATCATCTCGCGTTCGGCCTTGGTGAGGCCGCCGTCCTTCTCCATCAGCGCGTCGTGATAGGCGAAGAACGCGCGGAACTCGTCGGGCCGGTAGGCCAGCGTCAGGAACACGTTCGGCACGAAGCCGCTCTTCTCCTGCACGGCGAGCAGGCGCGTGCGGATGTCGTCGGGGAGCGTGTCGAGGGCGGGTGCGGGGAAGCGTTGTGAAGGAGGAGGGGACATGACGATGTTCCGGATGGGGCTCTCGGGGAAACGCGGAACATAGTCGATCGCAGTCATTCGCGCAAAGCGCTTGCGCGGACTACATCCTGGCTGGTGCAGACAGAGCCGAGGCTCTCAAAGGGTCTTCAAATATTCGAGGAGTGCCTTCTTTTCGTCGTCGCTCAAGCGCGTGCCATAGTCATGCCCGCATCGGCTGTTTCCTGAATTAAGGTCATTGCAATCGGTGACTGGACGAGTTGGCCCCTCCTGTGTGACGTCAAGACCAACATTCTTGGTGTCGTATCTGGCGCCAACTTTGAATTGTGACGTACGCTTCGCAGGCGGTACGAGCAATTCCGCCAATGTCGGCACCGAGCCGTTGTGCAAGTAAGGCGCCGCGGCCCAAATTCCCTCCAACACGCGAGCTTCATACTCGCCTCTGTTGAGGGTGCGCTCAAGAAGCGTCCCAGGTTCGATCGTCAGGCTTTCTGGCTGGTTCGGAGGTTGCGCGCTGCTGGGCGGCGCGATGGACGCCTTGACCGGAGCCGGTGACAGAGAGAGGGATGTGGAGGGCGCCTTTTGGGCGTTGGGAGGCAACGAGGAGCCAAAGCCGTCACCGGAGCCGACGTCGCTCCCCAGATACAGCTTATTGTCGAGGATCGCTCCGGCGACTGCGCTGAACATCATGTGGGCGGCATAATCCTCCTCCTCGAGGTGCCTGGCGATCAACGGGATACCTGCTCCCTTCAGCGCGCCGGTCTTCACCGTCCAACCAAGCTCGTCGAATTGACGTGTGTCGGTGCCGACGTTCTGAACCGGCGTCACCCACGTCGTAACAAACAGGTCGCGCAGGGCACGGACTTCCTTCTTCTCGTGACACCCCTTGCTGCACTGCCTCTCGAAGATTTTTTGACCGTCTTTAGCCAGCTTCGAGTCGATAGGCGGCCATTCTGACGGCCATTTTGGCGGGCCCATCTTCAGGACCAACTCCTCGAGTCTTTTCAGTCCATCGAAGTTGATGGAGTTGGCATAGTCGAAGAAGGGGCCGAACGAGCGCCGCTTTGGTTCGAAGTTGGCGAATGCCAGAGCCTGCCCGGTGTTCCGGGCAAGTGCGAAAATGCGATTTCCATTCAACACAAAACCGGCCCAATCGGTTTGGTTTTGCATCGGTGTATTCCACAGGAAAGGATAGCGCACCGGAGCGTCGCCAATCTTCATGTTTTCCGGGATCAAGAAATCAGGCGGTGGCCCAACGTCGGTGCCGGATATGCGGTTGAAGATGATCCCGATGGCGTCCAGCCGCCCAGGTCCCCAGCCGACTGGCGGGAATGTACCGGCCACGAATGCATGAACGCGCCGGTGCCATGCATCAACCCTCCGACGTAGTTCGGCAACATCGGCAGCAGAAGGTGTCGCAGGTTCGGAGACGGCCGCAGCAAATGCAGCGAATGCCGTCTCGCTGGCGGTTGCGTCTCCTACCGCCTTGGCCAGGTCGCTCAGGAACTCCTGGAAATCCATAAAGGCTGGACCGCCATCGATGCGGTACGTCTTGCCCCCCACTTCAACCTGCCGCGTGTGACACGCGGAGCAAGTTATCCTGACCATCTGGGAGTCTGCGGGACCTGTGGTGTGGAGGCCGACGGGGAGCTTGGCCTTATTGTCCGGATTTGGGAGAAAGCCGTATCGGGTCAGGCCATCCGAGAGGAACGGTTGTCCGTCCTTCGTTTTCAATGCACGTAGCCAGGTGAGGTTGATTAAGCGGGAGCCTTGGTCGCGCGTGTAGTAGTCAGCCCTGTCTTCCGCTGTCCAATTCGGGCCTTGGTCGACATATATTGGATCACCAAGAGCGGCCTCTATTCCCAAACCGGCCGCGACAAGGAGCGCAAAGCGAATGAGGAAAGCGACACGACGCATCGCATGACCCTCCATAAACTACAAATGAACCACCCGTTTTCTCGAAACCAGAATCTGTGGAGTTATGCGCAGCTGGGCAAGACGCAGCTCGCCCGGTAGCGTCGAGAGCTGTCACAAATAGCCGCCGGATGCTCGAGATTGTACTTCTTGGCAAAGTCCCGTCAAGGTCGTTGCTCCGAGCCGAAGCTCCGGATTGCATGCCACGCCCGTTGAGCGCGGCGAGCCCGCGACACGGGTCCCGGTGAACTGGCGTGTCTCGACACGAGCGGCCTTGCTAAACCGCGAGCCGGGATCCGTCCCAGGCAATAATGCCAAACTGATCGCAAATCGCGTGCATCTCGGCGAGGTCCTCAACGACGCGGGCGGTGCCAGGCTTCGCCTCGGCGAGCAGTCGCGCCCTCAAACCGAGACATTCGACAATCAGCCATGGATTCCTGATGGTCCTGGCGATGGAAAGAGCAGCATCCAAGGCGCTCAGGCCACGTTCGGATTTCCCGTCCCGAACGAGAGCCTCAGCGTAACCCGCATAGAGAAGGCAGAGCTCGATCTGGCCTGTCCGCAGATGCGTGCCGCTCTCCATACAAGCGTCTATCAGGTCGACGGCCTGATGCGCCTGGCCTGTTCGTGCCAGAGCGGTCGCCATTGCTCCGGTCAGGTTGGCCTTGCTGGCATCGTAGCCGTTACGTTCGACGATCTCCCTTGCAATCGACAAGCACTCCACAGCCTGGTCATCTCGATGGAGCATGAGGAGATTTCGTCCCATCGTAATGCGGGCGAGCACTTGCCCGTATGAATCCTGTTCACGAACTGCGATCTCCAATGCGCGCGATGCGAATCCGAGCGCCTCCGCATATTGACCTGTTGCATTCATGAACCAGCTCCTGAAAGCCAAAACCGTGCATTTTGGACCGGCCGGTGTCCCGAGGCGGGCAGTCTCGAGTTCTCCTGTGAGCATTTCATTCAGTTCGTCCATCGCCGCAATCGCGCGATGGACATGGCCCATGCTGTGCAACACATTTGCCATGATGGTCTGATTTGAAAATATGAGTGCGGTCGATTTCAGCGCTCGAGCCGTTCTCAATCCCTCGCTCGTTATTTGCAGCCCTTCTTCATACCGGCCCTCAAACCAGTAGACCATCCCGAGTTGCGACTGGACGCTGCACACGTGAGCAATCCTGCCTTGGCGCCGCGCCAGCTCCAACGTTCGCGGCAAATGCATATTTACTTTTTTGAATTCGCCGAGTTGCAGCATCGAAGCGAAGCTCATTCGACCGAAGTCGACATATTTTTCTTCGGCGGCTTCCCCAAGACGCTCGATGAGCTTGAGCGCCCGGTCGTATATCAAACTGAGCGATGAGGCTGCCGCGTTCCGGCGCGCTTCGACGGCAGCCTCCCAGAGATAGCCAAGTGCAGCATCAGCATCTCCGGCTTCCTCTGCATGAAAGGCCAACTGTTCGTAACGACCATCCAGATTCGGGTAACGCCGAATGATCGCCTGGACAGCGGCCTGGTGGATTTCCAGACGCCGGCCACGCGGTATCGTGTTTGCACAGGCCTCGGCGATGATCTGATGCCGGAAACGCACGGAATTACCCGCAAGCGGATGGACAAA
This sequence comes from Bradyrhizobium sp. Mp27, assembly GCF_029953005.1. Lineage (NCBI taxonomy): Bacteria > Pseudomonadati > Pseudomonadota > Alphaproteobacteria > Hyphomicrobiales > Nitrobacteraceae > Bradyrhizobium > Bradyrhizobium sp. Mp27. The sequence goes on from NZ_JASAUS010000010.1 coordinate 57,854, forward strand.
AGCAAATCGGGCAAGCTCGAACAACGCAGTCAGCAGCTCGCCTACGTCCACGCCGAGCACCGTCGTAGCCAATTGGATTTCTACCTCCTGTCCCAGCAGGCTGAGCGTCTGCACGAATGCCTTCAACTTCGGAGAAAGTCGTTGCAGCCGCGCATGAATCACGGACTCGACGCTCTGAGGCAGCGAATGTTCGCTCGTTGCGTTCGTCGCGTCCGCCGAACGCAGGAACTCTTCCAATACGAAGGGGACGCCGTCGGCGCGATCGATTGCTCTCGCAAACACGGTCGGGGATCGAGTTTTCGGCCACAATTGGCGTCCCAAAGCCTCCATGCAGGCCCGCGACAGCGGTTGTAGATGAACGAGCGAGTCCGCAATCTCCATGGACTGGTCTGATGATTCCGGACGTCCGGTCAGCAATATGCAAAGCGGCTGTGGGGTACTTGCGCGTGCGAGCAATTTCAGGAAATGGCGGCTTTCCGGGTCGATCCACTGGAGGTCTTCGATCAGCAAGAGAGTTGGCCTATCAAGCGCCAATGCGAGGAAGGCATTGACAAGTGCACGTGCAATTTGCGTTTGCGTATTGTCGGTCAATCGTTGGCGAGAGGACGCTTTTCCAGCGATGAATAGGGCTTCGAGCTTTCTGCGATCGCCTGCCTCGATGTGCAGTTCCGCGAGAGCCTCGCGAATATGTGCATCCGAAGATGAGCTGTTCGCAGCGAGCATGTCGCCCACCAGGGTGCGGGCGGCGGCGAATGCGGTGGCTCGTTTCTGTACGCCGCCATAAAAGACGCAGCATCTCACGTCGGATGTCAGTGCCTCGGTCATGACGGCTGTCGCAAGGCGGCTCTTGCCGATACCTGGTTCGCCCAGCAGCGTGACGGAGCAGCTTTTGCCGCCCGGGCGCGGGAGGAGCTCCCGAAGCGCCGCAAGTTCGTCGACCCGATTCACGATCGGATTTTGATAGCGGCTGGCGATTTCGTTGTGATCGACATCGTCCGGCCGGGCATTCAGCGTGTAGGCCTCGATGACCCGATCGGCGATTCCCGAAGTCGTCTTGTGCGCCGTAAGGCCGAGTGGCGATCGGCACAGCTTTGCGGTTTCGGCGCTAACCCTGATCTCGCCTGCCGCTGCTTCCTGCTGCAGCTTGGCGGCAACGTGCACGGTCGCTCCGGCAACGTCGAAGCGGGCGATGGCATTTTTGCCGCCTATGCGTAAGCCGACCAGGCCGGAGTGAAGTCCGACGCGAAAATTGACCGGATCTCCCCTGGGGCCGGTCGACTGGCTATGACTCTGAATGTCCCAGGCTGCGATGCACGCACGATCCGCATGATCCTCATATGCGGTTGGCCAGCCGAATATGGCAATGCCACCGTCTCCCGCATAGTGGACAATCTGTCCCCCGAGACGCTCCACGGAGCTGCGGATGTGATCCAGCCACTGGTCCAAAAACGCTTGAGCTTCATCGGGGTCGCAAGCCGCGATGTGGCGAGTTGAACCCACCATGTCGACGGCGAGCACCGTTATGATGTTACGATCCGCAATATTGGCACCGCCCACGGACATCCTCGCGCCCCGCGTGCTCAAACCGGCTCCAAAAGGCAACGGTAGCACGAAGGACAAGCCTTGGGCTATCCGCGAGACGCGGCCTTGAGCCGGGATATCCGGGGCATTCCCCGTCTCTCACGACTGTCCGCTGTTCGGGAAATTCCAGAGGCGATCGTGATTGAATCGAGGGGCAGCGGCGTACTGGATGCCCCGGTCAAGCCGGGGCATGACAGCGGAATTTGCCGAAGCGGTGTCCGTTCTTTACCGCAGTGGCTTCTTCAGCAGCGAGAAGCGATCCGGGTCCAGCCCCATCGAGGGCTGCAGCATCGGCGCTTCGGCGGTCGCGAGCGTCTTTGCGGGCGGCTGCGAGAACACCGGGTCGTTCGGCACGTCGCGCTGCGAGGTGGCGCCGCGCCAGCGCTCGAGCACGGCACCGACGAAATGCATGTCGTGACCGGAGGTGACGGACGGCACGCTTGAGATGGTGGCTTCGCCGCGCGGCAATTGGTGCGGCGGCACCTCCTTGAAGCGCAGGCGGGTCGGCAGTGCGACGCCTTCGCCGAACGCCAGCACCTCGCGGGTGCCGAGCGATGGCACGAAGGACAGCAGGTTCGCGGCCGCGTCCGACACCGCGGCGCGCAGCAGCGCCTGGTCGCGCTCGTTGGCCAGACGCATCGTGAACAGCGTGTTGCACTGGGAGATAATGGTGGCGTCGAGTTCGGCCGGACGCTGGGTGATGAGGCCGAGATAGACGCCGTATTTGCGGCCTTCCTTGGCGATGCGCGACACCGCCTTGCGGGTCGGCCCGAAGCCGACATTGCGGTCGGCCGAGGCATAGCGGTGCGCCTCTTCGCAGACGAACAGCATCGGCGACACGCCGTCGCTCCACAGGCCGAAGTCGAAGGCCATGCGGCACAGCACCGAGACGACGGAATCGATGACCTCGGCCGGGAAGCCGGCGAGCTGCATCACCGTCATCGGCTTGCCGTTGGCGGGCAGGCGGAACAGATGGCTGATCACCTCGGCCATGGTGTCGCCGCCGACATTGGCGTTGTCGAACATGAAGGCGTAGCGCGGGTCGTTGCGGACGGCCTCGATGCGCGAGATCAGCTTGTGATAGATGATGCGCGAGGAGCGGTTCTCCAGCTTGCCCATGCGCTCGTCGATCAGCGAGATCAAATCGACCAGGCGGTACGGCACCGGCGTGTCGACGGTGAAGCCGACCTGCTTGGGATCGATGCGCTTCAGGCCGAGCCGATCGGTGTTCTGGTACTGGGTGTAGATGCCCTTGGCGATCGGGATCACCTCGGCGAGGACGTCGAGCTCCTCCGGCACGCCGGCGCGGCCGCCGAACAGCACGTCGACGATCTCTTCGAAGTTGAACAGCCAGAACGGCAGCTTCAGGTTCCGCGGGTTGAGCACCAGCGCGCGGTCGCCGAAGCAGCGGCCATATTCGTTGTGAACGTCGAGCAGGAAGATGCGCAGGTTCGGGCGTGATTTCAGGATCTCGTTGAGCAGCAGCGACACGCCGGTGGATTTGCCGACGCCGGTCGATCCCAGCACCGCGAAATGCTTGGAGAGCATTTCCTCGACGTCGACATAGGCGACGACGGAGCGGTCCTGCTGGAGGAAGCCGACATTGATCTGGTCCGATCCGGTCGGCGCGTAGATCGTGCGCAGCTCCTGGCTCGTGATCAGGTCGACGGAATCGCCGATGGTCGGATAGTTGGTGACGCCGCGCTGGAACTTGGCCTTGTCGGCGGCATTGTGGATTTCGCCGAGCAGGTCGACCGACGCGATGGCGATGTAGTCGGAGCTCGAGAGGTTCTCGCAGGACACCTCGGTGATCATGGCGACGATCACCGAGCTGGCGCAGCGGATGCTGACGAAACGGCCGACGGTGGCCCGAATTTCCGAGACCGGCATCTGGCTTGCCGCCAGCAGCCCGACCCGGGCGAGCGATCCGCGTACCGAAATCACGCGTCCAAAGGATGTCACGATGAATGAACCTGGCATGAGCAAGGGGTTTAACCCTGACTATGCGTGCCGCGGCTGGACAAACGGTTAAACGGCAGGCGTGGGGGCTTTGTTAAATCTGCGACAATTCGGTTGAGAGATTTGCTCCTAATGCATACTTGCGGGCGGAATCGGTAGGGGAATGCCGCTTTTCTAGGCCGATAGGCCCGACAGCGCTTAAGGAAGATTTTACCATTCGGCCAGTCGGTCCGCCGTTCGGGGATGGAGGTCATCCCGGCTGGCGCGTCACTCGATCCGGGCGGCCATGTTTTGATTTGTTGACGGGACCTAATCATTTGTACATTAGTACAAATGAACCTGCGGCCTGGATGCCGCCCCCGTACGCTCGAGCGCGTTTGCAGCCTTGCGTCCGGTTGCGCGATCCGGTCCGGCGGATCGCAGCCACGCCTGGAGGAAAGTATGCAGCCCGAACCGATTCTCGATCTTGCTCATCTCGGCCACATGGAGCTGCTGACGCCGAAGCCCGACGAGAGCCTGAAATTCTTCGTCGACGTCATGGGCATGACCGTGAGCGGGCAGAAGGGCGAGTCGGTTTACCTGCGCGGCTGGGACGATTACGAGCGCTATTCGCTCAAGCTCACGGCGTCGAAGACATCAGGCATGGAGCATATGGCGCTGCGCGCGCGCAGCCAGCAGGCGCTGGAGCGCCGCGTCGCCGCGCTCAAAGGCTCCGGCTTCGACATCGGCTGGATCGACGGCGACATGGGGCAGGGGCCGACCTTCCGCTGCCGCGACCCTGATGGCCATATCGTCGAGCTCTATTACGAGACCGAATGGTACCAGGCGCCGCCCGAGCTGAAGCCGGCGCTGAAGAACCAGGCGCAGCGTTTTCCGGCGCGCGGCGTCAACGTCCGCCGCCTCGATCACCTCAACTGCCTCGCCGTGGACATCAAGGCCAACCGCGAGTTCTTCGAGAACTATCTCGGCTGCCGCCTCACCGAGCAGATCGTGCTCAACGACGGGCGGGAAGCGGCGATGTGGCTGACGATGTCGAACAAGAGCTACGACTTCGCCTATTCGCTCGACCACTCCGGCACGCCCGGCCGCTTCCACCATGTCACCTACGCGCTCGACAGCCGCGAGGAGATTTTGCGCGCCGCCGATATTTTCCTGGAGAACGGCGTGCACATCGAGACCGGCCCGCACAAGCACGCGATCCAGCAGACCTTCTTCCTCTATGTCTACGAGCCCGGCGGCAACCGCGTCGAGGTCGCCAACGCCGGCGCGCGCCTCATCCTCGCGCCCGACTGGAAGCCGATCGTGTGGACCGAGGAGGAGCGCAAGAAGGGGCAGGCGTGGGGATTGAAGACCATCGAGTCGTTCCACACCCACGGCACCCCGCCGGTGGAGACGAAGAAGCACGGCTAGAGTTGTACCTCTGACGTTTCACTCGGCGTCATTCCGGGGCGCCGCGAAGCGGCGAGCTATGATGCGCAATTGCGCATCTGAGAATCCATAACCCCGGCTAGTGATTATGGATTCCGGGCTCCCTCGCTGCGCTCGAGCCCCGGAATGACGGAACGTCTAGTGCACCGACGATCGCACCCGCGCGATCGTCTCTCGGACGCCGGTCCAGGCCGGCTTGTCCGGTGCGAACTGCTGGCGCAGGAAGCTGACGAGCTCTTCGACCTGCGCATCGCTCATGCTGTTCTTGAACGCGGGCATGTAGCCGAGGTCGCTGGAGACGGGCTCATTGATGCCGTGCAGGACGACCTGCACGAGATTGTCCGATGTCGCGCTGTGCAGATTGCTGTTGAGCGCGAGCGAGGGCCGAGTTCCGAACAGCGGCAGGCCGCCGACCTCGTGGCAGACGGCGCAGGCGCCCTGATAGAGCCGCGCGCCGGTGGAAGGCGCAACCGTGACCCGCGTTGAGCTTTCAAGCTTTGCGGCAAGTGCATCCTGGCCCCGCGTATCGATCGCGGTGTCATTGAACGAGTTGAGATAGACCGCCATCGCGCGGATGTCGGGGTCGGGCAGGGCCTTGAGGTCTCTGATGATCGGCGCCATCGGGCCGGCCGCGACGCCGTGATAGCGCGAATGGCCGGTGCGCAAATACGCGAACAGCTCGTCCTCGCTCCACGGGATCGGCGCGCGTGAAAGCGAGGTCAGCGCCGGCGCTTCCCAGCCTTCGGCAAATCCGCCCGCGAGATAGGCCTCGCGTTGCTCCGCACCGAGTGCGTTGCGCGGCGAATGACACGCGCTGCAATGGCCGAGGCTCTCGACGAGATAGGCGCCGCGATTCCATTGCTCTGATTTGGCGCGATCAGGCTTGAACTCTTGCGTGTGGTGGAACAGCGCGTTCCAGCCCGCAAGCAGCGGGCGGAGGTTGAACGGGAAGGCGAGCGCATTCGCCGGCGCCGTGGCGCGAACCGAAGGCCGGCTCATCAGGTAGGCGTAGAGCGCCTGCATATCGGCGTCGCTGGTCTTGGCGAAATGGGTGTAGGGGAAGGCGGGGTAGAGCTGCCGTCCGTCGCGGTGCAGCCCGTCGCGCGTCGCGCGCTCGAAGGCGGGATAGGACCAAGCGCCGATGCCGGTCTCGGCGTCAGGCGTGATGTTGGTTGAGTAGATCGTGCCGAACGGCGTCTGGAGTGCGCGGCCGCCGGCGTTGAGCACGCCATTGAGGCTGGTGTGGCACTCCGCGCAATTGCCGAGTGCTGCGAGTTGCTCTCCGCGCGCGATCGTCGCCGCGGAGTAGACCGAGGCATCAGGCCGTGCGATCGGCGCGATCGCGCGCCCGGGCAGGAGTGCTGCGCCGACGCCGATCGCGGCGGTGCAGACGGCCGCGATCGTCGCGAAGATGCCGGCGCGCTTGGCGAAGGGATTCTGCCAGATGCGAGATGGAGGCGGCGTAGCGGGTGCGGGCAGCGCCTGTGGTACAGGCGATGTCTCGGCGTGCAATCCCTTCAGGATGCGTTCCGGCGTGAACGGCGGCTCGCGGAAGCGCACGCCGGTGGCATCGAAGATCGCGTTGGCAATCGCCGCTGCGCTCGGCACCGACGCGGACTCGCCGACGCCGAGCGGCGGCTGGTCCGCGCGCGGCAGCATCAGCACGTCGATCGCACGTCGGGGAAGGGGATGATCGGATAGGCGCCCCATTCGCGCGCCGTCACCGCACCGCGCTCGAACGAGACCTCCTCCATCAGCGCGCGGCTGGTGGACTGGATGACGTTGCCGTGGATCTGGTGGCGCACGCCGTCCGGATTGATCATCAGGCCGGAATCCTGCCCGGCTACGACGCGCGTGACGCTGACATCGCCCGTCGCCTTGTTCACGGCAACGTCGGCAACCCAGGCCGACCACGCCGCGCCATAGCCGGGAAACTTGCTGTGGACATAGAGCGCATAGGCAAAGCCGCGCCCGTGCACGACCTCGCCGTCCTTTTCCTCGCGCGCGGGGCGCGGCGTCCAGCCCGCACGTTCGGCCACCGCATTGACGAGATCGACGGCGCGCTGGTCCTTCAGGTAACGCAGGCGGTATTCGATCGGATCGACACCGGCCTCGGTCGCGGCCTCGTCGATATAGGATTCATGCGCGAAGGTGTTCGGCAGGGCCGAGACACCGCGAAACCAGGAGGCGCGCACGATCGGCGCCATGTCATGGGCGACGACGCGCATGTGGTCGTAGTCGTAGGGCGGGATCGCGGTGCGGTCGCCCATCTGGAGCACCATGGGCTCCGGTGAAATCCGCCCCGTCAGCAGCAGCGCGAGCGTCGGCGCGGCATTCGAGGGATAGTGCGTGGCGAGATCGTAACCAGCGATGCCGCCGTCGGCGTCGAGCCCACCATTGACATCGATCAGCTGCGCGGTGCCCTTGGGCTCCCAGGCATGCTCCTGCTCGCGCGTCAGCTGCACGCGCACGGGCCGACCGACGGCGCGCGACAGCAGCAGCGCATCCGCGGTGACGTCATCGGCGCAGTTGCGGCCGTAGCAGCCGGCGGCCTCCAGGCGGATCACCTCGATCTCGCTTTCGGGACGTTCGATTAGCAGCGCAAGGTCGCTGCGCAGCACATGCGGGTTCTGCGTGCCCGACCAGACGCGGATGTTGCCGCCCTGGACATCGGCGACCGCGCAGGACGGCCCGATCGAGGCGTGCATCTGGTACGGCCACACATAAGTGCGCTGCATCGGCTTGGCCGCGCCTGATATCGCCTTATCGACGTCGCCCTTGTCGATCAGCGTGCGCGGCGTCGATGGATTGGCGCGCAGCGCGGTCTCGACGTCGGCAAGATCGGTCAGGCCGGGCGTCGGCTTCCAGCTCACCGCGAGCTGCTCCGCCGCGCGGATCGCGTTCTCCTCGCGCTCGGCGACCACGCCGACGAAATCGCCGATGCGCACGACGGCAATGATGCCGGGAATGTCGCGTACCGAGGACTCATCCACCGCGATCAGGCTGGTGCCGACGAACGGTCCGGCATCGACGCCGGCATAGGGCGGGCGCACCACGCGGCCGTGCAGCATGCCTGATAGCCGGATGTCGTGCACGAAGGTCAGCTCGCCCGTCGCCTTGGCGGGCAGGTCGACGCGCGGCGTCGACTGGCCGACGATGGTGTAGTCGCCAACGGGCTTGAGCGCGACGTCGTCGGCAAGTTCGAGGCGAATGGTCTCGCCGCCGATCAGTTCACCATAGCTGACGCTGCGGTTGTGCCCGCGCACGAGGCCGTCTTCGATCCTGAGGTCACTGGCCGGCAGCTCCAGCCGCTCGGCTGCGCGCGCGATCAGGAAGTGCCGCGCCTGGGCTGCGGCCTTGCGCAGGGGGACGGCGGTGATCTGGATGGTCTCGCTGGCGATCGTCGCGCCCTGGTTCGGCACCACGGCGGTATCGCCGAGCACCACGACGACGCGGGCAAAGGAGACGTCGAGCTCCTCGGCGACGATCTGGCCGAGTGCGGTGCGGATCCCGGTGCCGAGATCGACATGGCCGTTATAGGCCGTGACCGATCCATCCGCGGTGATGCGGACGAAGGTCTCGGATGTGATCTCGTCCACGGTGCGGACGACGACGAGCGAACCCGATTGCCGCTCAGCTCCGTTCGAAAGAGGGGAGGCCATCAATCAACGGCCTCAGTGATCTGGCCGGATGCGCGCATCACCGCGCGCAGGATCTCGACATGCGTGCCGCAGCGGCAGAGATTGTAGCGCAGCGCCGCCAGCGCCTCCTGCTCGGTCGGCCGCGGGTTGATGGCGAGCAACGCCTTGGTGGTCATGATCATGCCGTTGAGGCAATAGCCGCATTGCGCGGCCTGCTCGTCGATGAAGGCCTGCTGCACCACATCCGGCTTGTCGCGCGTGCCGAGCCCTTCGAGCGTCAGGATGTCGCGGCCTGCGCAGCCGCTGACGGGAATCACGCAGGAGCGTGCGGCCTGCCCGTCGATCAGGACAGTGCAGGTGCCGCATTCGCCCAAGCCGCAGCCATATTTCGGACCGTTGAGCGCGAGATCGTTGCGCAGCACATAGAGCAGCGGCGTCTGCGGCGCTGCCGTGACCTCGTGGATCCTGCCGTTCACGGTGAGGCGGATCGGTGTCTGCGTCATCCTCGTTCCCAAGCCCGTGGCCAATTGCTCGTCAAAACCTACGTCGCGACGATACCGTTTGTACACAAACGTGCAAGCCGCGCATGCCGCAGTGCAGCGCGACTGCCTTCTTTGTGGACAGAGCGGATAGGCAAATGGGGTTTTATGCGGCAGCCGCATCTTTTGCGCCGCACCGCCGCTTGACAGCCTTCGGGAGGGCGCGCAACATCGTTCGTATACGAATGATAACCGCAGTCGACTGGCTTTGGACATGGTGACTGAAACGACGAGCGCCGCCATCGACAAGATCCGTTGCGATGCCTGTCCGGTGATGTGCTACATCAAGCCGGGTGCGGCGGGCGCCTGCGATCGCTATGCCAACCCCGACGGCAAGCTCGTCCGCGTCGACCCGCACGTGATCCTGGAACGCACCGTCTCGCATGGCGGCAAGCTCGTTCCATTCAGCCGCACCGAAGACTGGGACGGCAAGATCGTCCACGAGCCCTCAACCTTTGTCACCGCGATCGGCGCGGGCACGACCTATCCCGACTACAAGCCGGCGCCGTTCATCGTCTCGTCCGAGATCGATGGCGTCGACATGGTGACCGTGGTCACCGAGGGCATCTTCTCCTATTGCGGCATCAAGGTGAAGATCGACACCGACCGCTATCTCGGCCCGGAAACCGCGACCGTTCGCGCGCAGGGCGACGCGGTCGGCCACGTCACGACCAGCGAATATGGCTCGCAGATGCTGTCGCTCGGCGGCGTGCATCATCTCACCGGCGGCTCCAAGAAAGAGGGCCGTGCCACCTGTGACACGCTGATGGATCTCGCCAATTGCAAGGCGGTCGAGTTGACCATCGACGGCGGCGCCAGCGTGGTGGTGCAGGCCGGACAGCCGCCGATCGTCAACGGCATGAAAGAAGAGCGCATGCGCGTCGGCTGCGGCTCGGCGACGATCGGCATGTTCGCCAAGCAATGGCACGGCAAGGTCGACGAAGTCGTCGTCGTCGACGACCACATCACCGGCGTGCTCTCGGAGCACCAGGCCGGCAAGCTGCTCGACATCGCCGACACCGGCATCAAGATGAAGGGCCGTCGCTCGACGCCTGGCCGCTATTTCCAGGTCGCCGATCCCGGCACGGGCTGGGGCGGCACCAACATCTCCGATCCGCTGGCGATTCTCGGGCCGTTCGATGCCAAGGAAGCCAAGCCTGGTCTCTCCATGCTGATGGTCTCCACGACCGGCGAGCACTCGTCTTACTATGTGCTCGACGAAGCCCTGAAGCCGGTCGAAACCGAGATGCCTGATGACCTGAAGTTCTCGGTCGAGCGTATCCAGGAGAATTGCGAGCCGGCGCTGTGCACGGTGTTGTTCATGGCGGGCGCCGGCGGATCCTTGCGCGCCGGCGTCACCGACAATCCGGTACGGCTGACGCGTTCGGTGAAGGACGCGCTGACGCGTGTCACTAGCGGCGGCGCGCCTGTTTATGTCTGGCCGGGCGGCGGCATCACCTACATGGTCGATGTGACGCAGATGCCTTCGGGTGCGTTCGGTTATGTTCCGACGCCGGCGCTGGTCGCGCCGATCGAATTCACGATGAAGCTGTCGGACTATGCCGCGCTCGGCGGGCACATGGATCATGTGAAGCCACTGTCCGAGGTGCAGAACGGTGACGACGTCCGCCAATTGCCCTGGCAGAACCCGATTCCAGGGCGCTGGGCATGACCAGGCTCCCGCAAATCGCATTGCTGTCTGGTGGCCGGCGGCTGCATTTGCAGGATGGACCGATTGATCTGATCGTGGCGGCGAGGGGGGGCGCGGACGCAGTGCGTGCGGCCTATGAGGCCGCGGCGCGGCGATTCACCGGACTGCTCGACGAACTCTGCGCGGAATTGCCGGACCTGCGGACGGCTGCTGAGAAGCAGACTTCGCTGAAGGGCGTCGTGGCGCGTCGGATGCACGCTGCTGTCGCACCCTATGCGGACGATTGCTTCATTACGCCGATGGCCGCGGTTGCCGGCAGCGTTGCAGAGGAGATTCTCGGTGCCATGCTGGGCGCTGCGGCGCTCGATCAGGCCTATGTCAACAATGGCGGCGATATCGCGCTGCATCTCGGCGAAGGCGAACATTTCTCGGTCGGCCTGATGGATCGGCCTGATCGTGACGGCGTGCTGCGCAAGATGAGGGTCTACTCAGGTGATCCCGTGCGCGGCATCGCGACCAGCGGGCGTCACGGCCGCAGCTTTTCGCTCGGCATTGCCGACGCGGTCACGGTGCTGGCTGCCACCGCATCGCGGGCCGATGCGGCCGCGACGGTGATCGCCAATGCCGTCGACCTGCCCGGGCATCCCGCCATCATCAGAAAGCCTGCGAACGAGCTTCAGCCCGACAGCGATCTCGGCGCGCGTCTCGTCACCCGCGATGTCGGTGAATTGTCGCAGGACGAGGTCGCGGCCGCGCTGGAATCTGGCGCGGAATGTGCACGGCAATTGTTCGATCGCGGATTGATCGAGGGTGCCGTGTTGCAGCTTTGTGGTGATATGCTTGTCATCGGAACCAGGGATATAGAAGAGCAACGAACGCGCCCGCTCATGCTGGAGAACGCGGTCTATGCCTGAACAGGGAAGCGAAACATGAGCGCGATCATCCGCAAGATCGTCACCGTCGTCGAAGAGACGCAGATGGAAATGGGCCGCCAGGTCTCGCCGCCGACGCGGCGCGCCGCGGCGATCGCCGTGATCGAGAATCCCTTCGCCGGGAAATATGTCGAGGATCTCTCGCCCCTGATCGCCATCGGCGAGGAGCTCGGCGAGCTTCTGTCAAAGCGCGCCGTGGCGGCGCTGGGCATCGATGGCGCGAAGGCGCAAAGCTACGGCAAGGCCGCGGCCGTCGGCGAGAACGGCGAGCTGGAGCATGCAGCGGCTATCCTGCATCCGAAGATGGGTGCTCCGGTGCGCAAGGTTCTGAGCAGGGGCGCGGCGCTGATCCCGTCGTCGAAGAAGCGCAGCGGCCCCGGCACGACGCTGGATATCCCGCTCGGGCACAAGGACGCCGCCTTCGTGCGCAGCCATTTCGACGGCATGGAGGTGCAGATCAACGACGCGCCGCGCGCCAACGAGATCATGGTGGCGGTCGCCGTCACCGACAGCGGCCGCCCCTTGCCGCGTGTCGGCGGCCTGACGGTTGCGGAAGTGAAGGGCGAAGACGGGTTGAGATAGAGTTTGAACCGGGGGGGCGGGCATAGCTTCTCCGACAAGATCACGCTGAAGACGTAGAGAGTTCAAAACTGGAGGTTGGGATGCGAGCGAGAAACACTTTTGTGGGCGCGGCCTTCGCGCTGCTGGCGGGCGGCATGGCTCATTCGGCCGTGGCGCAGGAGATCAAGATCGGCGAAATCAACAGCTACTCGCTGTTGCCGGCGTTCACCGAGCCCTATCGCAAGGGTTGGCAGCTCGCAGTCGAACAGGTCAATGCGGCCGGCGGCATCAACGGCAAGAAGCTCGTCGTCGTCTCCAAGGACGACGGCGGCAAGCCGGCGGATGCGCAGACTGCGGCCAATGAACTCGTCTCCAGCGAAGGCGTAGCGATGCTGACGGGGACGTTCCTGTCGAACATCGGCCTCGCCGTCAGCGACTTCGCCAACCAGAAGAAAGTGTTCTTCCTCGCGGCCGAGCCGCTGACGGATGCCATCACCTGGTCCAAGGGCAACAAGTACACCTTCCGTCTGCGTCCCTCCAACTACATGCAGGCGGCGATGCTGGTGGAAGCAGCCAGCAAGCTGCCGGCCAAGCGCTGGGCGACGATCGCGCCGAACTATGAATACGGCCAGTCGGCCGTTGCGGTGTTCAAGAAGCTGATGTCGGAGAAGCGTCCCGACATCCAGTGGGTTGACGAGCAGTGGCCGCCGCAGGGCAAGATCGACGCGGGTCCGGTGGTGCAGGCGGTTGCCGCGGCCAATCCCGAAGCGATCCTCAACGTCACCTTCGGCGCCGACCTCGTGAAGCTCGTGCGTGAAGGCAACACCCGCGGCCTGTTCAAGGGGCGCGAGGTCGTCTCGTTCCTGACCGGCGAGCCCGAATATCTCGATCCGCTCAAGGACGAGACCCCGGAGGGCTGGATCGTCACCGGCTATCCCTGGTACTCGATCAAGACGCCCGAGCATGACGCGTTCCTGAAGGCCTACCAGGCCAAGTACAACGACTATCCGCGCCTGGGCTCGATCGTCGGTTACCAGACCATCAAGGCGGCCGCTGCGATCCTTGCGAAAGCCGGCTCGACCGATCCGGAGAAACTGATCGCCGCGGCGGAGGGGCTGTCGATGCCGTCGCCGTTCGGCGAGATCACCTTCCGCAAGATCGACCACCAGTCGACGCTCGGTGCCTATGTCGGCAAGACCGCGCTGAAGGACGGCAAGGGCGTGATGGTTGATTCTTCTTACAAGAAGGGCTCGGACTATCTGCCGAGCGACGCCGAAGTCGAGAAGCTGCGTCCGAAGGATTGATGTGAAGAGGAACCGGGGCCTCGTGGTTCGAGACGCGCGGCGTTGCCGCGCTCCTCACCATGAGGGTCCCGGACCTCATCCTGAGGAGGCGCGTAGCGCCGTCTCGAAGGATGAAACCCCATACTGAGACTTATTCTTAACCCGGACCGCCGATGGCCTTTTATGTCGTACAGTTTCTGACCGGTCTCGCCAGCGCAGCGTCGCTGTTCCTGGTGGCCTCGGGCCTGTCGATCATCTTTGGCGTGACGCGGATCGTGAATTTCGCGCATGGCGCCTTCTACATGATCGGCGCCTACATCGCATTCACGCTCACCGAGCGGCTTTCGGGTGCGTTTGGCTTCTGGGGCGGGATCGTCATGGCCGCGTTTGCCGTGGCCTTGATCGGCGTCATCGTCGAGATGGTGCTGCTGCGCCGCATCTATCACGCCCCCGAGCTGTTCCAGCTGCTTGCGACCTTCGGCCTGACCTTGATGGTCGAGGATCTCGTCGTGCTGATCTGGGGCCCCGACGATCTCGTCGGCCGCCGCGCGCCGGGCTTCAAGGGCGCCATCGATTTCTTCGGCCAGAACATCCCGAGCTATGATTTGTTCCTGATCGTGCTCAGCCCGGTCGTCCTCGGCATTCTCTGGCTGCTGTTCCAGCGCACGCGCTGGGGCGTGCTGGTGCGCGCGGCGACGCAGGACCGCGACATGGTCGCAGCGCTCGGCGTCAACCAGAAATGGCTGTTCACATCCGTGTTTGCGGTCGGCGTCTTCCTCGCCGCACTCGGCGGCGCGCTCCAGATCCCGCGCGATGCCGTGCATCACGCCATGGATCTGCGCATCATCGTCGAGGTCTTCGTCGTGGTCGTGATCGGCGGCCTCGGCAGCATCGTGGGCGCGTTCGTCGCGGCGGTGCTGGTCTCCGAGCTCAACGCCTTCGGCATCCTGATCTTCCCGAAGATCTCCATCATCCTGGTCTTCCTGGTGATGGCGGTGGTGCTGATCGTCCGGCCCTGGGGCCTGTTCGGCAAGCCCGAGGCGCCCGCGCGCAAGACGCCGGGCCTCACTGTCAATCCCTGGCGGCCGCTGACGTCGAACGAGCGGCTTGCCGCGCTTGCCACGCTCGTCATCGCGGCGACGCTGCCGCTGTTCGCCGGCAATTACGTTCTCACGGTCGGTTCGGAGATCGCGATCTTCGTGATCTTCGCCGTCAGCCTGCATTTCCTGATGTCGGTCGGCGGACTGGCGTCCTTCGGGCATGCCGCTTATTTCGGTCTCGGCGCCTACGGCGTCGCCTTCCTCGCCAAGATGGCGGGGCTGCCGATGGTCGTGTGCCTGCTGCTCGGGCCGCTGCTGGGCTGCATGGGCGCTGCCGTGTTCGGCTTCTTCGCGGTGCAGCTTTCCGGCGTCTATTTCGCGATGCTGACGCTTGCGTTTGCGCAGATCGTCTGGTCGATCGCGTTCCAGTGGGTGAGTGTCACGGGCGGCGACAACGGCATACTCGGCGTCTGGCCGTCAAGCTGGGCGGCGAGCCCGGGGCATTTCTATTGGTTGGCGCTCGGCGTTGCCGCACTCGTGACGGTCGCGCTACGGGCCATGGTCTTCTCGCCGTTCGGCTACGCACTCCGGGCCACACGCGACTCGCCTCTGCGCAGCGAGGCGGTCGGCATCAATGCCAAGCGCATCCAGTGGACGGCGTTCGTGATCGCAGGCACGACCGCCGGCATCGGCGGCGCACTGTTCGCCTACCTCAAGGGCAGCGTCTTCCCCGACAATCTCGGCATCTCGCTGTCGGTCGACGCGCTCGTCATGGTGCTGCTCGGCGGCGTCGAGACGGTGTCGGGCGCGGTGATCGGCGCCATCGTCTACAAGGCGCTCAACATCTGGCTGGTCAGCCAGACCGACCTGTCAAAGCTCGTGCTCGGCGGCTTCATCGTGCTGATCGTCGTCGTCTTCCCTAAGGGCATCGTCGGCATGCTGGAGATGCTAGCGCAGCGGCGCAGGAAGACATCGCCGCCGGGATCTCCCTTGCTTGCCAAGCCGATCGAGTCCGTCGAATGAGCGTTGCACCCCCACTTCTCGCGGTTGAAGGCCTGTCCAAATCCTATGGCGGCATCCACGCCGTGCGCGGCGTCTCGTTCTCGCTGCGATCAGGCGAAATTCTGGCGCTGATCGGTCCGAACGGCGCGGGTAAGAGCACCTGCTTCGACATGCTCAACGGTCAGAACAAGCCTGATACCGGCCATGTCCGCCTGCTCGGCGAGGAGACCACCGGCAAGAAGCCGCGCGAGATTTGGCGGCTCGGCGTCGGACGCACCTTCCAGATCACCGCGACCTTCGCGACCATGACCGTGCGCGAGAACGTGCAGGTCGCGCTGATCTCGCATGGCAAGCAGCTGTTCAATCTCTTCGGCTCGGCCCCGAATTTCGACCGTGGCGAGGCTGGGCGGCTGCTCGAGCTCGTGGGCATGGGCGGCTACGCCGATCGACCCTGCGGCGAGCTCGCCTATGGCGACCTCAAGCGGCTCGAGCTTGCGGTGGCGCTTGCCAACGATCCCAAGCTGCTGCTGATGGACGAGCCGACCGCCGGCATGGCACCGCGCGAGCGCGTCGATCTGATGCGGCTGACGGCGCAGATCGCGCGGGAGAAGTCGATCGGCGTGCTCTTCACCGAGCACGACATGGACGTCGTGTTCGAGCATGCCGACCGCATCATCGTGCTCAATCGCGGCACGCTGATCGCCGAGGGCTCGCCGGCCGAGGTGCGCGCCAATCCGCAGGTGCAGGCCGTCTATCTCGGCGAGGGCCTGCTTTACGATGCCGGGCATGGAGCCTCCGCATGAAGCTCACGGTGCAAGACCTCAACAGCCATTACGGCCCTGCGCATATCCTGTTCGACATCGGCTTCGAGGTCGACGCCGGCGAGGTGGTGGCGCTGCTCGGGCGCAACGGCGCCGGCAAGTCGACCACATTCCGCTCGATCGTCGGGTTAGTGGCGCAGCGCTCGGGGCGGATCATATTCGAAGGCAAGGACGTCTCGGCCCGTCCGACGCATGAAATCGTGCGCGACGGGCTCGGATATGTGCCGGAGGAGCGGCGCATCTTCACCGATCTGACGGTGGAGGAGAATCTCGAAGTCGGCCGTCAGCCGAAGCGTCCGAACGCTCCGCACTGGACCCGCGAAAAACTGTTCGCGCTGTTTCCAAATCTGGGTGAGATGAAGAACCGACCGGGCGGCCGCATGAGCGGCGGCGAGCAGCAGATGCTCACCATCGCGCGCACGTTGATGGGCAATCCGTCGCTGGTGCTGCTGGACGAGCCCTCGGAAGGGCTGTCGCCAAAAATCGTGGAGCAGATGGTCGATGCCATCCTGACCATGAAGAAGGAGGGCGTCAGCATCGTCGTCTCCGAGCAGAATTTGCATTTCGCGCGGCTGATTTCCGACCGCGCTTATATCATCGAGCGCGGCCGTATCTGCTTCGGCGGCACCATGGCCGAACTCGACGCGCGTCCGGATATCCGCGACGCGCATCTGTCGTTGTGAGGGGCGAGACTGAATGGCAAGAAGCGTCGCGGCGAAGAAGAGCGTCAAGCCAGCCAAATCATCCTACGTGCTAGACGAGCAGGTTGGCTTCATCCTGCGTCAGGTCTGGCAGCGCCACAGCTCGATCTTCTCGCGCGACATCGGCACCAATCTCACGCCGACGCAGTGGGCGGCCTTGTCGAAGCTGGCCGAGACCGGACCATGCTCGCAGAACCAACTCGGGCGGCTGACAGCGATGGATGTCGCGACCATCAAGGGCGTGATCGATCGCCTTACGGCGCGCGGTCTCACGGAGACCAGCCAGGACCCTGAAGACGGACGTCGGCTGCTGGTCAGCCTGACGCGCGCCGGTCAGCAGCTTGCGGAGAAGGTCGCGCCGAATGCGCTCGCGATTACCCGGGAAACGCTGGCGCCGCTCGACGCCAGGGAGCGCGAGATGCTGATGGCGCTGTTGAGCAAGCTGCGGTGAGGACGGTGCCGTAGGGTGGGCAAAGCGAAGCGTGCCCACCGTTCTTCCTCAAGTCGCAAAGATGGTGGGCACGGCGCTTCGCGCCTTTGCCCACCCTACGGCAGTTGAACAAGGGGCGGGGACTGGCGACTAACTTCGATGAAGGGTTTGTCGAGGTTGCCGTCATGCGAGCAGTCACGCGATTTGCGATGGTTCTGAGTCTTACTGCCGCGTTGGCGAGCAGCTGCACTGCCGCCTTTGCCGCGCAGCTCTACGAGGGCTTCTGGGCATCGACCAAAAAGGATTGTCGCGACCAGGACAGCGCCAACCGGATGAGCATCGAAGGCGGCAATCGCCTGTACTGGTACGAGACGCGATGCCGCGCCGGCGAGATCACCGCAGACGGCAAGCAAAGCTGGAAGATGCGGCTTGCCTGCGAAGGCGAGGGCGAAAAGTTTCGTTCCAATCCCCGGGTTTCGGTCGCGTCGGATGGCCGGCTGGTGATCGAGAATGGCCCGGTCGGCCAGGCCAAGCGCCAGACCTACGTGCGCTGTGAGATCGCAAAGAAGCGCTGATCCCTTACGTCTTCCCCGGCCATTTGGCGCGGTAGCGGATTTCGCTGCCGTCGGCGAGCCGCCGCCACGTGCCGAACTCCGGCGTATGCGGCGCCCGGGCCGTCAGGTCGATCGGATAGATCCGGCTCGGCTGGCCCTGGATGTTGACGGCGAGCTGCCGGTGGGAGGTACGGAATGCCAGCTCGACCTCGCCGGCGATGACGGGCTGATCGCCGTCGCGATAGAAGGCGGTGGGGGTCACTTCGCCCGGCATGGTGTTGAGGTCGGTCTGCAATTCGATTGCGATGCCTTGCGGTGACGTCGGCACCGTTACGCCGGCCGGAAAGCGAACCTCGAACACAAGCAGGGGATTGCTTGCGTTCGGATTGAGCCAAGGCGTTGCGGTCGCATAGGCGTAGGCAATGTAGATGCCGATACCGGCGGCGCAGACGACGCCGAGCGACTTCAGGCTGTTGCGCGCGACGTCCCCTTTGCCTGCGTCCTTGCCCGAACGCGTCACCAGCCAACTGGCGAGCATCGCACCGGCGATCGCGCCGATGGGGGAATAGAAGAACAGCCCCAACAGACCCGACGTGATCGGGTCTGCGCGGTTGCCGAAATCGATCAGGGAGAACAGCACAAAGGTCGCGACATAGCCCGCTACCGCGCTGGCAACGCCGACGGCTATTCGCGATGAGTTCTTCATGTCTCCCTCGATGGTCCAGCAATGAACTGCCGCCGCCGAGGGCTGCCTGCGTTAGACGCTGCAGGCAGCAGACTTGTTCAATGCTTTCGAGGCGCGACGCGGAGCGGCTAGCCGCTCCGGCTGCGTCACTTCGCCACCACTTCCGGCACCCGGCCGGCCGGCGGCGTGTTGCGGCTGCGCTGGGTGCGCACGATGCCGTCGATGATGGTCATGCCGATACCGGGGAGGTCGCCGAGCTGGACGCTCTCCAGGATGGTCTTGCCGGGCGAATGCTGGGCCTTGTCCATGATGACGAAATCGGCGGAGCGGCCGACCTCGATCAGGCCGCAATCGAGCTGACGCATTCGCGCGGTGTTGCCGGTGGCAAGACAGAAGGCGAGCTCGGCCGGCAAATCGCCGAGCGAGGACAGCATCGAGACCATCCGCAAGATGCCCAGCGGCTGCACGCCGGAGCCGGCCGGCGCGTCGGTGCCGAGGATCACCCTGTGCAGATCGTTCATTTCGCGCGCAATGCGCAGCGTGAACAGGGCCGAGCGCTCATTGCCGTTGTGAACGATCTCGAGGCCGCGCTTGCAGCCCTCGCAGATGCAGCGGATCTGGTCGTCGGGGAGCGCGGTGTGGCCGCCGTTGATATGGCCGACCACGTCGGTGTCGGCCTCCAGCACCACGTCCTTGTCGATCAGGCCGGAGCCGGGGATCGAGGGGCCGCCGGTGTGGATCGTGCTCTGGATGCCGTATTTGCGGGCCCAGCCGACCATCTTGCGCGCCGTCGGGCCGTCCTTGACGCCGCCGAGGCCGACCTCGCCGAGCAGCTTGACGCCGGCCGCGGCCAACTCCTTGAAATCCTCCTCGACCATCTCGCATTCGATCACTGGTGCGCCGGCGTGAACCTTCACGCCGCCCGGGCGCAGATTCCAGAATGCGCGCTGGGCGAAGATCGCCATCGCCTTCAGCCCGACGACGTCGCGCGGGCGGCCGGGCATGTGAACCTCGCCGGCGGAGATCATCGTGGTGACGCCGCCATGCAAATTGCTGTCGATCCAGCCGATCTGGTTCTGGCGCGGCGTCCAGTCGCCCGCCACAGGGTGGACATGGCTGTCGATCAGGCCGGGCGCGACCGTGGTGCCGTTGGCCCCGACGATGGTGGTCGCGCCTTCGGTGTTGAGGTCCTTGAAGCGGCCAATGGCGGTGATCTTGCCGTTCTCGGCGACGATGGTGTCGCCGTCGAGGATCGGCTTTTCCAGAGCGCCGGACAGGATCAGGCCGATATTCCGGATCACGAGCTTCGAGGGTCCGGTGGCCTGGGGGGCGTCATGCGCCATGGAAGGGGCTCCTTGTTCCTAACTGCAACGCTCGCGATCTTGGGCAGCCTTGACCCCGGGAGCAAGCAGGATTATTCATTTGTACACGAATGATCGTGTACAAACGACGCATAGCTGCCCCGCCTCGAAAACCGCATTGGAAGCGACAGGGAAGGTGAGATGAGCAATTTCAATCAGGAAAGCGTTTTGAGCGTCCACCACTGGACCGACACGCTGTTCTCTTTCAAGACCACCCGCAGCCCGACCTTCCGTTTCCGCAACGGCGAATTCACCATGATCGGGCTCAAGGTCGGCGAGAAGCCGCTGCTGCGGGCCTACAGCGTCGCCAGCGCCAATTACGAGGACACGCTGGAGTTCTTCTCGATCAAGGTGCCGGACGGTCCGCTGACCTCGCGCCTCCAGCATCTGAAGGAAGGCGACGAGATCATCGTCAGCCGCAAGGCCACCGGCACGCTGGTGATCGACAATCTCGAAGAGGCCCGCAACCTCTACCTCATCGGCACCGGCACGGGCCTCGCGCCGTTCCTGAGCGTGATCAAGGACCCCGAGACCTATGAGCGGTTCGAGAAGGTCGTGCTGCTGCACGGCTGCCGGCATGTGAAGGAGCTCGCCTATGGCGAGATGATCACCGAGACTCTGCCGAAGGACGAATTGATCGGCGAGTACATCCGCGATCAGCTGATCTATTACCCGACCGTGACCCGCGATCCCTTCCGCAACCGCGGCCGCATCACCGACCTCATCACCTCGGGCAAGCTGTTCGCCGATATCGGCCTGCCGCCGCTGGAAGCCGCCCATGACCGGGTCATGATCTGCGGCAGCCCGGCATTGGTCGCTGACACCCGCGCGCTGCTGGGCGAGCGTGGCCTGATTGAGGGCAATCATGGCGAACCGGCCCAATTCGTGGTCGAAAAGGCCTTTGCCGAGCGCTGATCGCAGATTTTTCGCGCAATAAGACCGTATTTCCGCCGTTCGGTGGGCGTTGCGGCGCCGATTCCGTGCGCGATACACTGTGGGAACGAATCAGCGGAGTTCCCACATGGTTGCGGACAGCGACAGCAACATCGCCTGGCACCGGGTTCAGTTGAAGAAGAACCGCGCCGAGTTGAAGGCGCTCGAGACGGCGCGCTTCACGATGGGCGAGATTGCGTCTTCGAAGCGGGACGGGCAGACCCAGAAGGCGATTGCGGAACTCAAGCGCAAGATCGCGCAGTCCGAGCGCTTGGTCGCCGATCACGACAAGCGCACGCGCCGCCCCCTCGGCACCGATCTGCAAAGCCTCGCCAACGGTAGCTGGAGCCATTGGGACGCCTACACCAATCAGCAGCGCAAGACCGGCCAGCGCTCGCCGGGGCGCGGATAGGCTCTCTTCTTTTCGCGCGGTTCCGGCCCTTGCGCGTCGCCTCGTGCACACCATCTGGTTGAGGCGCCACCAAGCAGTACGGTGAACCCATGACACCGCGCCTCGATTTCACCAGCGAGGCCTTCTTCCGCGATCCGCCCAAGGCGATCGCGGCGCTGCGCGCGTCCGGCCCCGTGATCGCGACGCGCTTTCCCCTCGTCGGCGATGTCTGGGTCACCACGACCCATGACGCCACGGCGCAGGTCCTGAAGGACGGCACCACCTTCACGCTGCGCAAGGGGGACGGCAAAGTCGCCGGCCTGCGCTGGTGGATGCCAAAGCTGGTCACCACCATCGCCAACAACATGCTAACGATGGACGAGCCTGATCACACGAGGCTGCGCAGCATCGTGGACGAGGCTTTTCGCCGCCGCGCGATCGTGGCGATGGAGCCACGCATTCGCGCCATCGCCGACGGCCTGGCGAACGACCTGTTTGCCGATGGCGGCCCCGCCGACCTCGTCCAGCGTTACGCCCGCATCCTGCCGGTGTCGGTGATCTGCGAATTGCTGGGCCTGCCTGCGGCCGATCGCCCACGATTCATCGCCTGGGCCAACAAGATGTCGTCGCTGACGAATGTCGTCAGCTTCTTCCGCCTGCTGCTCGCGTTTCGCAAGATGCGCGCCTATCTCGAACGGCAGTTGCAGGTCGCCCGCGTGCAGGGCGGCGAGGGCCTGATTGCCGAGCTGGTTCAGGTCGAGCGTGAGGGCGGCCAGATCACGCCGGACGAAATGGTGTCGATGGTGTTCCTGCTGCTTGCGGCGGGATCGGAGACCACGACGCATCTGATCAGCGGCTCGGTCTACGAGCTTCTCAGAAATCCGGGCTTGCGCGATTGGCTGGAGCAAGACCGAAGCCGTGTCGGGCTCGCTGTCGAGGAGTTTTTGCGCTTCGTATCACCGGTGCAGTTTTCCAAGCCGCGCTATGTGCGGCGGGATATCGAGCTTGCGGGCGTGCCGCTGAAACAGGGCGATCGCGTCATGGTCATGCTCGCCGCGGCGAACATGGATCCGGCGGTGCATGACCAGCCCGAGCGGCCCGACCTCACGCGCAAGCCGAACCGCCACATCTCGTTCGGAACGGGAATTCACTTCTGTCTCGGCCATCAGCTCGCACGAATCGAGGCGGCCTGTGCGCTGGAGGCGCTGTTTGCGCGATGGCCGAAGCTCGGTCTCGCCGTCGATCCCGCGCAAATCCACTGGCGCAAGCGGCCGGGCATGCGTGCCATCGCGGAGTTGCCGGTCGTCGCGGTGGACAGTCAGCCTGTCGATTTCCTGGAAGCCACGACATCGCGTTCCCAGCCGAACACGGATCGGCCGTCGAGATCGGGCGAGGCCTCACGCTCTCCGGCGATGTAGGCCTCGACCGACGGACCGCTGGCAGTCCGCTCCAGCCGTCGCGCCTGGTCGTCGAGGCGCCTGATCGCCTGCATCTCCTCCTCGCGTCCGAGCTTGGCGTTCTGGATCGCGCCCTTCAGCACGCGAATGGTCTCGTCATAGACCTTGATCGGGACGGGGTAGGGATGCCGGTCCTTGCCGCCATGGGCGAGCGAGAAGCGCGCGGGATCGTTGAAGCGATAAGGCGCGCCATGCACGACCTCGGCGACCATCGCCAGCGAGCGCACGGTGCGCGCGCCGACGCCGGGCGTCAGAAGCAGTTCCGGAAAATCGACCGGGCCGCGTTCGGCTGCGGCTGCCAGCGTGCCGTGCAGGCGGCGTGCGAACACGTCCTTGGGCCTGACATCATGATGCGCCGGCATGATCAGATGCGGCAGCATCGCCTGCGTAGGCTCGGGTGCAGTCCCAGCGAGGCGTTCGAATTCTGTGAGGATGCGATCGGGGCCGAGATCGCTCAACAGTTCGAGCTGCGCGGCACGCGAGACATCGGCGCGGTGATCGGTGAGATTGACGATCTCGCCCTGCTGCGGGCCGTCGATTGCGCTGTGCGGCGTGTCGACAAAACTCTTCAATGCTTCCGAATGCCAGTGATAGCGGCGGGCCTGCCGTTTGTCGCCGTTCATGCCCTGCTGCACCACCGTCCACTTGCCGTCGGCGGTGACGAAGAAGCCGTGCAGATAAAGGTCAAACCCGTCCTGGACCGCGGCGCTGTCGACCTTTGCGACCAGGCGGCTGGCGCGCGTGAGGCTCGCGCCGTCAAAACCGACGCGATCGCCGAGCTGCAACAGCTCGTCAGGCGTCTTGCGCGAATGCTGGCCGCGTCCGCCGCAGACATAGATGCCGAGCTCGTCCTGGAGCGGGCCTAGCCCGCGCTTCAGGGCGCCGATCACGGAGGTCGTGATGCCCGAGGAGTGCCAGTCCATCCCCATCACGGCACCGAACGACTGGAACCAGAACGGATGCGACAGCCGCTGGAGGAACGCGTCGCGGCCGTAATGATGCACGATCGCCTGTGTGACGATCGCCCCCAGCGACGACATGCGAGTGGCGAGCCACGGCGGAACCCGTCCGGTATGGAGAGGGAGATCGGCGCTGCCGGTACGTCGAGTCATGATCGACGCAAATTAGCGCAATTCGGCGACGGTTGCATCGAGGGAATACTGTATTGGGCAGGGCGGGAGGACACCTCGCCCAAGTCCGCGAGCTACTCGCGCGTCGCCTTGGTTGCGCCGCGCAGGCCCGCCTGCTGCTGGATCGTGTCCAGCGCGCCGGACGACTGCTCGTCCGTCACGAAGCGGTTGAGCAGGGGGAGGGCGTCCTCACGCCCCTTGGGGATCGCGATGGCCATATGCTCGGCGCCCCAATTGCCGTCGAGGATTCTCGCGCCCGGCATCTGGTCGGACATCTCGAACAGCGTCGGCTTGTTGGTCGCGTAGAGGTCGATCTCGCCGCGGCCGAACATGTTGATGGCGACCTTGACGCTTTCGGCGGGAACGATGGTCGCGCTCCTGAACTTCGCCGGCAATGTCCGTTCCGAGGTCGACCCTTTGGTGACGCCGATCTTCACACCCGGTCTGTCGATGTCCTCGATCTTGCCGATCGGCGAGTTCGCCGGGACGAGATAGCCGAGCT
This sequence comes from Bradyrhizobium sp. Mp27, assembly GCF_029953005.1. Taxonomy (NCBI): domain Bacteria; kingdom Pseudomonadati; phylum Pseudomonadota; class Alphaproteobacteria; order Hyphomicrobiales; family Nitrobacteraceae; genus Bradyrhizobium; species Bradyrhizobium sp. Mp27. The sequence goes on from NZ_JASAUS010000010.1 coordinate 82,436, forward strand.
CGATCGCCAGCACGGGCTGGCTGAAGGTGACCTCGTTGGCGCGGGCCGGCGTGGCGTTGGTCACGGTGAAATCGACCTGGCCGTCATGGATCGCGCTGACGATATCGGCTACGCGCTGAAACCTGACATAGTCGACACCAACGCCGAGCCTTTGGCCAGTTCGCCGCCGAGATCGTAGGCGAGGCCATGCGGCTTGCCGGCGGCGTCCGTCACCATCGAGGTCGGGCTACCCGGATAGATGCCGACGCGCAACGTGCCGCTCGGCGCCAGCAGCCTGGCTTCGCCATCGGCGCGCGCGGGCGCGCCGAGCAGGCCGGTCATTACAAATGCGAGCAGGGCGGTGCGCGCAAATCGCCGGGAACAGGTCCTCATGTGACGAGCCTCACTGCGCGCGAATATCGGCGGCCTTCAGCACCGGCTCCCATTTGGTCGCCTCGGCGTGCATGTAGGCGTCAAAGTCCTTGGCGGAGGAGCCGACCGGCGAGGCGCCGATCTTGCCGAGCGTCGACAGCACGTTCGCGTCCTGCAGTGCGGCCTTCAGATCGGTCTCGAGCTTCGCCACGATCTCCGGCGGCATCTTGGCAGGTCCAAGAACGCCCCACCAGACCGAGACGTCGTAGCCGGGGACGCCGGATTCCGCGATAGTTGGTACATTCGGCAGCGCCTTGGAGCGTTCGGCCGAGGTCACCGCGAGCGCGCGCACCGGACCGCCTTCGAGCTGGCCGATCGCTTCCGCGAGCGGATTGATGCTGAGCGGAATCTCGCCAGCGATGACGGCGGTCAGCGCCGGTGCGCCGCCCTTGTAGGGGATCGCGACGATCTTGCTGCCGGACATGTATTTGAGCAGCTCGCCGGCGAGATGCGCGGAGGTGCCGTTGCCGGACATGCCGTATGACAGCTTGTCCGGGTCCTTCTTCGCGGCGGCGAGGAGGTCGCCGAGCGTCTTGTAGGGACTGTCCTTGGCCACGACGATCGCAAGCGGCGAGGAGGCGACCTCGGTGATCGCGGTGAAATCCTTGAACGTGTCGTAGGGCACGCTCGGATAGATGAACTGGTTGAGCGGATGGCCGCTCGCGACCAGGATCAGGGTGTAGCCGTCCGGAGCGGCCTGCGTCAGCGCTTGCGAGGCGACGATGCCGCCGGCGCCCGGACGGTTGTCGATCACCGGCTGCTGGCCCCAGGTCTTCGCCAGCGCCTGGCCGAGCGTACGCGCGAGCACGTCGACGGCACCGCCTGCCGCATAGGGCACAAGGATATGGACCGGCTTGCTCGGGTAATTGTCGGCAGCCTGCGCGGTGCCGCCCAGCAGCAAGCCGGCACCCAGCATCAAACCGCCGATTGTCTTGTTCAAACCCAGCATTTTCCAGCACTCCTTGCGGGCTTTCGCGTCCTGCTTCGGTGTTCCGAGCCGTCCGGACGCCGCCCATGGTCATTGTTGACGAGACCTGATCTTTTGTACGATAGTACAAATCACATGGTACGCAAGCCCACCAGCAAGGAAACGGCCCGCAAGCCGAACATGCGCGAGGCGATCCTCGCCGCGGCCGAGGAGCTGTTCGCCACCAACGGCTTCAATGCCGTCTCGGTGCGCGACATCGCGCAGGCCGCCGGCGCCAATCCCGGCAGCGTGACCTATCATTTCAAGACCAAGGACGGCCTGCTGCTGGAGATCTACCAGCGCCATTGCGGGCCGATGAATTTGCGCCGTTCCGAGCTGCTCGCCGCCGCCAAACGCGTGCGCGATCTCCAGGACCGGCTGGAGGCGATCGTGCGCGCCTATGTGGTGCCGGCCTTCACCTCGGGCAGCGATCTCGCCGGGGGCGGGGCGCGCTTCACGCGGCTGCGCGCCGTGATGTCTGCCGAAGGCAACGAGGTCGCGCGAAAAATCATCGCGCAGACCTTTGACGACACCAGTCACGCCTTCATCGATGCGGTCCACGAGAGCCTGCCGCATATTCCGCGCACCGATATCGTCTGGCGCAGCCACTTCCTGCTGGGTGCGCTCTATTATTCGCTGGTGACGCCGGATCGCGTCTCGCGCCTGTCGCGCGGCAAGGGCGACGGCAGCGATGCCGCAAGCGCCATCGAGCAGTTGGTGCAGGCCACCGTCGCCGCGTTCCAGGCGCCGGCGCTCGATCAGGCCGCGCCGGTACGACGGCGGCCGGTCGTCAGCAGCAAGACTTGAAAGAAGCGATCTCGCTCGGCGGTTCACCTGATGACGATGATGTATACGCCGACCATTCCGCCGCCCGATCCGAACACGCGCACGCCGAAGTTCAAGCTGCCAAAGCTGTCCTGCGATGCGCATTGCCACATCTTCGGCCCCGGCGCGACATATCCGTATGCGCCTGACCGTTCCTACACGCCGCCGGATGCACCGCTCGAGGACTTTCGTGCGCTGCATGCCAAGCTCGGCGTCGAGCGGGCCGTCATCGTCAATGCCAGCGTGCACGGCACCGACAATACGGTCGCGCTCGATGCGATCGCGCAGAGCAATGGCGCCTATCGCGCGGTTGCCAATATCGACGACACCATCACCGAGCGTGGCCTCCAGGTGCTGCACGAGGGCGGCTTCCGCGGTTGCCGCTTCAATTTCGTCCACCATCTCGGCGGCGTCCCCGACAAGCGCGTGTTCGATCGCATCATCGCGATGGTCGCGCCGTTGGGCTGGCACATCGATCTGCATTTCGATGCGATTGATTTGCCCGAATATGCCGACATGCTGACAAGGCTGCCGCTGAGCTACACCATCGACCATATGGGCCGGGTGAAGGCCGCCGAAGGGCTCGACCAGCTTCCGTTCAAAATCCTGATCGAGCTGATGCAGCGCGACGAGAAATGCTGGGTCAAGATCTGCGGCTCGGAGCGGGTGTCCTCGGCCGGACCGCCGTTCACGGACGCGGTGCCGTTCGCGCGCAAGATCGTCGAGACCGCGCCCGACCGTGTCATCTGGGGCACCGACTGGCCGCATCCCAACGTCAAGGTGATGCCGAATGACGGCGACCTCGTCGATCTGATCCCGCTGTTCGCGCCGGAGCCGGAATTCCAGCAGAAGATTCTCGTCGATAATCCCGCGCGTCTGTTCGAGTTCGACACATGACGGTGCTCGCGATCGATACGTTGCTTATCAAGGAAAGAGGGGAGTAGTCCCATGAAAACAGGTCTCGTGATCACCGCCCATCCCGGCGATTTCGTCTGGCGCGCCGGCGGCGCCATCGCGCTGCATGCGAAGAAGGGTTATCGCATGAAGATCGTCTGCATGTCCTTCGGCGAGCGCGGCGAGAGCCAGTTCGCCTGGAAGGAAAAGGGCGCGACGCTGGAATCGGTCAAGGCCGGACGCAAGGACGAGGCGGAGCGGGCGGCGAAGCTGCTCGGCGCCGAGATCGAGTTCTTCGACTGCGGCGACTATCCGCTGAAGCTCACGGAGGCGCATTTCGACCGCATGGTCGATATCTACCGCGAGCTCAATCCGAGCTTCGTGCTGACGCACGCGCTGGAAGACCCCTACAATTTCGACCATCCCAACGCGGCGCATTTCGCGCAGGAGACCCGCGTCGTGGCGCAGGCGATGGGCCACAAGCCCGGCGCGCAGTACAAATACTCCGCGCCCCCGGTATTCCTGTTCGAGCCGCACCAGCCCGAGCAGTGCAATTACAAGCCGGACCTGCTCCTTAAAATCGACGAGGTCTGGAAGGAGAAGTACGAGGCGTTCCAGATCCTCGCCGCGCAAAAACATCTCTGGGGATATTACGAGCGCGTCGCGCTCAACCGCGGCATCCAGGGCAGCCGCAACACCGGCGTGCCCATGACCTATGGCGAGGCCTATCAGCGGCTGTTCCCGACGGTTGCGGAGGAGCTGGCATGAAGCCCGTCGTCGTTCGCAATATCAGGCGTGCCGATCCCGCAGGGATGGCAGAGTACGGCGTTTCGACCGTGCACGAGGCGTATGGCCGCATTGGGCTGATGAAGCCTTACTTGCGGCCCGTTTGGGCCGGCGCGTCGATCGCTGGTCCCGCCGTCACCGTGCTGGCACAGCCCGGCGACAACTGGATGATCCATGTCGCGGTCGAGCAGTGCAGGAAGGGCGACATCCTCGTCGTCGGCTGCACCACTGATAACACTGACGGCATGTTCGGCGAACTGCTCGCGACGTCGCTGCAGGCGCGCGGCGTGCAGGGGCTGATCATCGACGCCGGCTGCCGCGACGTCAAAGCGCTGCACGAGATGAATTTTCCGGTGTGGTCGCGCGCCGTCTCGGCCAAGGGCACGGTCAAGGCCACGCTCGGCTCGGTCAACATCCCCGTGGTCTGCGCCGGCGTCAATGTCGATCCCGGCGACATCGTCGTCGCCGACGATGACGGCGTCGTCGTGGTGCCGAAGCGCTATGCCGCTGAGGTCGCCGAGAAGGCGAAGAAGCGCAATGCGGATGAGGGCGGCAAACGCAAGCGGCTTGGCTCGGGCGAACTGGGGCTCGACATGTACAGCATGCGCGAGGCGCTGGCGAAAGCCGGCCTTGTTTATGTCGACAATCCCGAGGACGTCTGAGCGGGACCAGAGAAGCGGAGCGGGCGGATGGATCGTCTCAAGTTGAAGGCCGTGCTCGGCAGTCACCCTCATGTCCAGGCGGTGAAGAGCGGCGAGCTCCGCTCCGACCTCTTCGACCTCGATTTCATCGCGTACACGCCGACCAACACGGCGTTCAAGCCGATGCTGCGCGAGCAGGCTTTCGACGTCTGCGAGATGGCCATCGTCACCTATCTGATGGCGAAGGCGCATGGCAAGCCGCTGGTGCTGCTGCCGGCCACCATGCTCGGTCGCTTCCAGCATTCCTACGCGCTCTACAACCCTGCAAGGGGAGTGCTCGGGCCATCGGATCTCGAAGGCAAGCGCGTTGGCATCCGTTCGTTCACGACGACGACCGGCGCATGGATCAGGGGCATTCTCGCCAACGATTACGGCGTCAATCTCGACAAGATCCGCTGGGTCACCTTCGAGGATCCGCACGTTGCCGAATATGTCGACACCACCGAGCGTGCGCCGAAGGACAAGAAGATCCTGCAGATGCTGATCGATTGCGAGCTCGATGCCGTCCTCGGCGAGACCTCTGATAGTCCCGCGTTGAAGCCGCTATTCTCCGATCCGGCTGCGGAAGCGGCCAAATGGCACGCGCATCGTGGCGTCGTCCCTGTCAATCATCTCGTGGTCGTGACCGAGCAGCTCGCAAGATCGCGCCCCGATGTGGTTGCGGGCATCTATGATCTCCTGAAGCGGAACAAGGCGCAGGTGGGACCCGCGGCAACGCCCGACCTCGTTCCGTTCGGGATCGAGGCGAATAGAAAACCGTTGGAGCTGATCGTCGACTACGCATTCCAGCAGGCGCTGATCCCGCGCCGCTACGCGGTCGAGGAGCTGTTCGACGAGACGACGCGAGGACTGAACTGATGTCGGATCCGAGACGATGGCAGATCGGGCTGGTTGGTTATGGTGAAGTTGGGCGAATCCTGGCTGAGGATTTGCGCCAGCAGGATATCAAGGTAGCCGCTTACGACATCAAGCTCGGAGGCGAGCACGGCGCCCCCCTGAAAGAGCATGCGGCAAGGTTCGGCGTGACGCTGGCGGTGTCTCACGCCGAGCTGACCGCGAAATCCGATTTCATCATCTCCGCGGTCACGGCGAGCCAGGCCGTGCCGGTGGCAAAAGCCTGCGCTGGTGCAATCAACCAGGGCACCTGGTTCCTCGATTTCAATTCGGCGTCTCCCGGCGCCAAGCGGCGCGCCGCCGCTCTGATCGACGGCGCTGACGGACGCTATGTCGAGGGGGCCGTGATGACCTCGGTGCCGCCTTATCGCATCAAGGTGCCGCTGCTACTCGGCGGCCCCGGTGCGAAGGAGCTGGAGCCGCTCCTGAATGCAATTGGGTTCGTGGCCAAGGTTGCGAGTGACAAGCTCGGTGTGTCCTCCGCGGTGAAGATGTGCCGCAGCATCATGATCAAGGGCCTTGAGGCCATGGTCATCGAAAGCTTCACCACCGCGCGCGCCTATGGCGTCGAGGATGCGGTGCTGGCCTCGCTCGCGGAGACATTTCCTGCCATCAATTGGGAGAAGCAGGGCGCCTATTTCTTCCAGCGCGTGATCGAGCACGGCCGTCGCCGCGCCGAAGAGGTACGGGAGGTCGCCGAGACCGTGCGCGAGGCCGGGCTGACGCCATGGTCGGCGCAGGGCACCGCCGAGCGCCAAGCCTGGGTCGCCGATCTCGCTGATGAACCAAGGAATTTGCCCGCAGCGCCGATTGGCGCACCGAGGCGGATCGCATTCTGGCGAAGATCAAGCGCTGAGATCCAGCGCGCGTTCAGCTCAAGTCTCTGCTGCCGCCGTGTAGTCCGAGAGTTCGTCGCGCGCGAGCTCGATCAGGCTGATCAGGCTCGTGGCTTCGCGGACGACTTCCGTGGTGCGCTCGGTGCGGAACTCGGTGAGAATCGTGCGAATGCATTTGTCGGCGGTATCGAGCGTCAACAGCGCGCGGGCCATGTCGTCCTGCGTGTGGATTGCCGATATGTCGATGCCCGACAGGACTTCGCCGATGCCGGTCAGTCGCTTGATGGCCATCTCGGCGGGCGTGTTGGCCCGAATGGAATGGTAATCGATGCTGCTGAATGCGCTGAACATTTCCATACTCCCCAGAGAACGCAGATGTCAGTGCGGGTCTTAGTATGATCTCCTTGGCCCGTCGTGCAATGCGCGCATTTACGGTCAGGGATTCTACCGGATTCGGGGGTGAGGAAAGCTAGCGGTATAATCGAACGGAAAAGATCCGATCATTAGCTGCGCTTCCCGACAATCTTACCGTCGCATGCGACGAGCTTGCCTTCCTTGTACACGGAGCGCCCTTGCGGCACTCCGACAACGGCTTCAGGAATATGCTCGGCATTCAGTGTCACGAAATCGGCCTTGGCGCCGACGCGCAGGCCATAGCCTTCGAGCCGCAGCGCTTTTGCGCCTGATACGGTGACGACATCGAACGCGACACGCAGCTCTTCATCGATGTTGAAGCCCGAGCGATAGCCGAGCGTCGTGGCCCGGCGCAGCATGTCGCCGTCGCCATAGGGCCACCAGGAGTCGCGGATGTTGTCGTTGCCGCTGAAGACGGTGACGCCGGCATTGCGCAGGGCCAGGATCGGCGGGAAGGGCCGGGCGCCCGGCGCATTGGTCATGATCGCGACGTCGGAACGGGCGAGGTTGTCGGCGATCTTCTTGAGCTGATCCATGAGGATGTCGCCGAGCCCGTAAGCATGGCTGACGGCAACGCGTCCCTCCATACCGAGCGCGCGGGTGCGCGCTGCGATCTGCTCGATTTCGAACGCGCCCAGCGTGCCCATGTCATGCAGATGGATGTCGACGTCGACGCCGTGCTTGCCGGCCACACCGAACACGACGTCGAGATGCTTCTCGATGTCGCGATCGAAGCTTGCGGGATCGAGCCCGCCGACGAGATCGGCGCCGAGCCCGATGGCCTCGTCCAGCAATTGCGGCGTGCCCGGGCTCATCAGGATGCCGCTCTGGGGGAAGGCGACGAGCTGGATGTCGATCAGGCCCTTGTATTCCTCGCGCACGCGCAAAATCGTCTCGAGCGATTTCAGGCCGACCGAGCCGTCGACCATGACGTGGCTGCGCATCTGCGTGGTGCCGTGGCCGATGCAGAGGTCGAGCTGGTTGCGTGCGCGCACATCCATCGGCGCTGATGCGGCCATGTTCTGGGCCTGGAAAGCGACGCGCTCATGCACGTCGAAGCCGTCAGTGCATGGCTTGTGCGGACGCCAGGCGTCGCCATAGAAGCTGGTGTCGAGATGGATGTGGCCTTCGACGAAGCCGGGAACGACGAGGACGTTGCCGAGGTCGATGGTCTCGTTTGCGGCGGGACGCTCATCGGCGGACGTGATCGCGGCGATGCGGCCGTCGGCGACGGCGATGTGATGGCGGGCTCCGCCGTCGAAGCGCGCGTTCAGGAAGATCGTGTCGAAGGCCATCCGGTTGCTCCGTTGGTCGATTGTCATGATCATCGCGCAAGCTGCGGGTCGGGCGCAAGGCGCGGAAAGTCGGTCAGCCCGGCCCGAACAAAGTGGGCCGCTGCCGCTCGAACGTCTGCCGGCCAGCCTTGAAGCCCATCACGATGTCCGGCAGCTCGGCGATGGCGAAGCGGCTGTCCTGGGTATCGAGCACGACGAGATCGGCGGGGTTGCCGACCTTGATGCCGTAATCACTGAGGTTCATCAGCCGCGCCGGCAGTTCGGTCACGAGATCGAGGCAGGTATCGAAGTCGCTGACCGAGGCGTGCGCGACGTTGGCATAGAAGTTTGCCATCCGCAGCAGCGAGGCGTCGCCGAACGGCGTGAACGGGTTGAGCACGTTGTTGGTGGCGACCGAGCACAGCACGCCGTCGTCGGCGAGCTTGTGCGCAAGCGTCACCCCGCGCGGCACGTTGTGGGTGGCTTCGCGGCCCATCAGATAGAGATCGGTCGCGGGCAGCACGGTGACGGCAACGCCTGATGTCGCCAGTTGCGCGGTGGCCGCCTTCATCCGTTCGGGCGGCAGGGCCGAGAGTTTTGTGGCGTGGCCGATCGCGACGCGTCCCCCGTAGTTGCGCAGCTCGGTCTGCCGGCAGACCTCGTCGAGGTGCCACCAGGATGGGTCGAGGTCGAAATCGAGATGGAGGTCGACGTCGACGTCGAATTCCTGCGCGAGAGCGAAGATGCGCTCGAGGTGCGCGTTCGGGTCGGTGTCCATGTAGGGACAGCCGCCGATCGCATCGCCGCCGTCGCGCAGCGCCTGCACCAGCAGCTCGTCGCTGCCAGGGTCGTTGGTCAGGCCTTCCTGCGGGAAGACGCAGAGCGACAGGTCGATCGCCCAGGCATAGTCGCGCTTCAGCGCCTTGACCGCCTCGAAGCCGCGCAAGGCAATGCGGGGATCGATCTCGACATGGGTCCGCATCCGCGTCGTGCCGTGCACGATGGCGCGTTCGAGCACTTTTGCGCCGCGCGCGTAGACGTCCTCGACCGTAAAGTCCTTCTTCATCCCGGCCACGGCGCGGATCGCGTCCGAGACGCTGCCGCGATTGTGCCCGCAGCGGCCGAGCAGGCAGGCCTTGTCGAGATGGATGTGGGTATCGACGAACCCGGGCAGGGCGAGGCGCCCGCCGACATCGACCTCGACGCCATCGCAGGCAAGCTGCGGTTCGATCGCGGCGAAGCGGCCGCCTCTCACGCCGATATCGACGGGTGCGGCGGTTGATCGCAACAGCGTGTTGCGGAAGATCAGGTCGAAGGCGGGTTGGGCGGTCATGGCGTCGGATTCAACTGTGATAGCCTAGCGGAAGCTTTGGAAGCTGGCAGCTCCAGATTGTGTGCAGTTAAGCTACCAAATTGTTCAAAAAATGTGCATGCACTTTGGGGCGTGAATTGTAGAATGCCGGCACCCCGGAGAGCCCACCATGTCTGTCCCCGCAAAAGCTGAACGCCCGATGACCGACGCCGAGATCGTGGAGGCCTATCTCACGGCGTCGATGATACCCGATCCCGATGCGGCTGCGGCCTATATGAAGCCGGGCACGGTGGTCACGTTTACCGGCGGGCGCGAGTTCGACCATCCGCGCGGCCCGACCGGCTTCAATGCGAACCGCTATCGCTGGGTCAAGAAGAAGATGGACCGGTTCGACGTCTGTCCGGGCACGGACGAGACCGTGGTCTACAGCGTCGGCACGCTCTATGGCGAGTGGATGGACGGCACGCCGTTCGAGGGCAATCGCTATGTCGATCGCTTCGTCGTGCGGAGCGGACAGATCGTGAAGATGGACGTCTGGAACGATAGCGCCGAGCGTATCCTGGTCCAGCGCGGGATTGAGGCCTAACCTCTTCGCGCCACTTTCGGCAGCTTGACGACGCGGTCGCTCGTCACTTCATCCGCATAAGGCGCGAGAATATCGAGCAGGTCGCGGCCACGTTGCGGGGTAGGGGCCACCAATGCACGATTGGCCACGGAATCCAGATGATGGTGCATCAATTGCATCACCTTGGCTTCGTCGCCCTTGGCGAGCGATGCGATGATGGCGCGGTGCTCGCTGATCGCGCATTCGGTGGAATGCGGTCGACTGTAGAGTGACAGCGTCAGGCAGCAGCGATAGGCGACCTCGCTGACATAGCGCACCAGGATCGGGCTGTTCGTCATGTGCGCGAGCAGGATGTGGAATTCGGTGGCGAGCCGGATCGAAACTGCATCCGTGCCGCCGCGCGCGCGGTCCTCGGCATCGACATGGGCGTTCAGCTCGGCGATCTGGTTCTTGCTCAGCTTGCCCGCGAGCTGGCGGACCACGAGGCCCTCGAGCTGGATGCGGATGTCGAAGGCATCGCGCGCCTCCTGCCAGCTCGGCGTCGCCACCACCGCGATCCGGTTGCGGCGGAGCTCGACGAGGCCTTCGGCAGCGAGCTGTCCCAGCGCATGGCGCGCAATGGTGCGGCTGACGCCGAAGCGTTCGCCCAGCGCATCCTCGGGCAGCTTTGCACCGGGCTCCAGCGCCTGCTCGATGATCGCGCGCCTGAGCGCGCGGCAGATCACGCCGACTTTGTCCGATGATTCAGAAGTCTTGCTGGTCGGGCGCGCCGCCATCGGCGAATCCTTGAGGGAAGGGTCGAAATCACTCTTTAGCACAGGCTAACGTCAATCCAGCGCTCCAATTGCATGCAGTTTGACATCCGGACTGCCTAAATCGAATCCGGCCACTCGGCGAGGCGTTTGGTCAAATCATTGATTTTGCGGGGGTGGACGACTGGCACTCAGCTTGCATGCACTTTGGCTGTGATGCGTATGCAACCTAACGCCCAATTTGACGGCCAGCCTGTTCCCGAAGGCTCCGGCCCTGTTGCCATCGAGCTGTCCGAGGCCTCCGTGACCTTCGGGCGCGGCGACCGCGCCGTGCCCGCTCTGTCGAAGACGACGTTGCGGATCGCCGACGGCGAGTTTGTCGCACTGGTCGGCCCGTCCGGATGCGGCAAATCGACCATTTTGCGCCTGGTCAGTGGCCTGGTGCAGCCGACCAGCGGCGTCGTCATCGTCGGCGGCCGCGAGGTCGCGGCGCGGGCGCTGCGGGTCGGCATGGCCTTTCAGAACCCGACCATGCTGCCGTGGATGACGATCGAGCGGAACATCATGTTGCCGCTGAAGATCGTCGAGCCGTTCCGCTCGAACTTCCGCAAGCTGCGCAAGACCGAGTTTCGCGACAAGGCCAATGCGCTGCTGGAGCAGGCCGGTCTCAAGGGATTTGGCAGTCGCTATCCCTGGCAGCTATCCGGCGGCATGCTCCAGCGCGCCAATCTCTGCCGTGCGCTGATCCATGAGCCGCGGATGCTGCTGCTGGATGAGCCGTTCGGCGCGCTCGACCAGTTCACCCGCGAGGAGCTGTGGGCGATACCTCCAGAACCTCTGGATGACGCACAAGCCGACCGTGCTGCTGGTGACGCACGATTTGCGTGAAGCCGGTTTCCTTGCCAGCCGCATCTGCGTGATGAGCGCGCGTCCCGGCCGCATCCTCGACGACAGCCGTGTGGAGTTCGCGCGGCCGCGCACCGTCGCGATGACGTTCGAGCCGGATTTCGTCGCGCTGAACCAGAAGCTGCGCGCCTTCATCGAGGATGCACGCAGTGCGGCGCAACAGGGGACAGGCTGATGTTCGGGATCGATATCAGGCAGAAGGCATGGTCGGCCGGACTGATCGTGCTGTTTTTCGTTGCCTGGGAGCTGTTCTGCCTGATGACCGGCATGTCCGACTTGGTGCTGCCACGGCCGTCGCAGGTTTTTGTCACGCTGTTCCAGCGCTTCCCGGTGCTGTGGCCGCACATCGTGCAGACGCTCGCGACCACCATGTTCGGCTTCGTCCTCGGCGTTGCGCTCGGTGTCGCCCTCGGCGCCATCATCGGCGTCTCCAAGACGGCCTATGACACCTGCTATCCGTTGCTGATCGGCTTCTCCTCGATCCCCAAGGTCGCGGTGGTGCCGATCTTCGTGCTGTGGTTCGGCTCCGGCACGGTGCCGGCGGTGCTGACCGCGCTGTCGATCTGCTTCTTCCCGATTGTCGTCAATATCGCCACGGGCCTCGCGACCACCGAGCCCGAGCTCGAAGACGTGTTGAAGGCGCTCGGCGCGAGCAAGTTCGACATCCTCTGGAATGTCGGTTTGCCCAGGACCATGCCGTTCTTCTTCGCCTCGCTGAAGGTCGCGATCTCCTACGCTTTCGTCGGCGCCGTGCTGTCGGAGACGGTCGCCTCCAACCGCGGCATCGGCAACGTCATGATGACCGCGTCCTCGAATTTCAACGTGCCGCTGGTGTTCGCCGGCCTGTTTGTGCTCGCCGGCCTCGGTGTCGCGCTCTACGCGGTGTTCTCGCTGATCGAAGGGCGCGTCACCGGCTGGGCCACGCGCAAGAACGATGTGATCGCCACCTGAATTTCTGAACCGTCACGCAAGGAAGCTTGAGGAGGTCTCGATGTTGAGAAAAGTAACTGTCGCGCTGTTGGGATTGGCCCTGTCCGCGGGCGCTGCCACGGCCGAGGACACCACGATCAAGTTCACGCTGGGTTGGAAGACGCAAGGCAGCGATGCCGCATTCTTCTACGCCAAGGACAACGGCTACTTCAAAGAGGAAGGCCTCAACGTCGTCATCGATCAGGGCGAGGGCTCCGGCGCCACCGTCACGCGCGTGATGTCGGGGGCCTATGACGCCGGCTTCGGCGACGTCAACGCCATCATCCAGAACGCCTCGACCAAGCCGCAGGAGGCGCCCGTCATGGTCTACATGATGTGGAACCAGCCGCCGTTCGCGATCGTCGCCAAGAAGACCAGCGGCATCAACACCATCAAGGATTTTGAGGGCCACACGCTGGGCGGCGCGCAGGGCACGCCGACGACGCGGCTGTTGCCGGTGTTCACCCGCAAGAACGGGCTCGACGGCGAGAAGATCAAGATCTCCAACATGGCCCCGAACCTGCAGGAGCCGATGCTGATCAAGGGCGACATCGACGCCGCGCTCGTGTTCAACATCACCAGCTATTTCAACCTGGTGCTGAACCGCCAGGACCCGGACAAGGATTTCAAATGGTTCTCGTTCGGTGAGTACGGCCTCGATCTCTATTCCAACGGCGTGATGGTCTCGAAGAAGCTGATCGCGTCGAACCCGAAGGCCGTGGCCGGCCTCGTCCGCGCCATCAACAAGGGCGCGATCGCGGTGGCCAAGGACCAGAACGCCGGCATGAAGGCTGCGCTGAACTACGACAATCTGATCGACGTCGCCGTCGAGAAGCGCCGGCTGCAATATTCCTTTGACAAGCTGATTGTCTCGCCGGAGATGAAGGAGATCGGCATCGGCGACATCAAGGATGACCGCATGACGCGCGCCATCGGCATCGTGGTCGAGGGCTATCAGCTCGCCCGCGCGCCGACGCCCGCAGAGGTGTTCTCGCGCGAGTTCCTGCCGCCGCGTGCGGAGCGGGAGCTGGTGTATACTGCCAACTGATCTTCACAGATCTTTGGAGAGACCGTCATGGCCACGGAGATTGCGGCAACCAGCCTGTTCCGTGGCCCTGATCTCGGTGTGACCGACAATGTCGTGCTGCGGCACGATAGCGGTATCATCACCGACATTCTTGAAGGAGCGGGGCCTGCTGGCAGGCCTCGCTCCTTCGTCATTCCTGCCTTCGTCAACGCCCATGACCATGCGCGCGCGACCGCGTCGTCCTTCGGGGCGGTCGGCATGCCCCTCGAAAGCTGGATCCTGCGCACCGCGCTCGGTTCGCCCATCGATCCCTATCTGACCGCGGCCTCCGCACTGGCACGTTCCGCCAGGGCTGGTTGCGCGGCGATGATGGTGCACTACACCCGCCCGAGCGGGACGATGCCGTTGCTCGATGAAGCCAAGGCGATTGCGAGGGCGGCATCCGATGTCGGCATCCGCGTGGCATTTGCCCTCGCGGTGCGGGACCAGAATCCGATCGTTTATGGCGATGCCGAGCCGATTCTCTCCGGCCTCCCCAGTGACGACCGCAAGACCATCGAAGACCTCTTCGTCCGCGCGCCGATGTCGCCGAAGGCCTATATCGAGCTGACCGATGCGATTGCCGCCGCCATCTCCGGCCCGATGGTCGACGTGCAGCTTGGACCCGCCGGCGTGCAATGGTGTTCGAAGCCGCTGCTGGAGGCGGTGGCGGAGAACTCGGCGCAGACGGGCCGCCGCATTCACATGCATCTGCTGGAGACCGTCTATCAGCGCGCCTGGGCCGACCAACACTTTCCGGACATGGTGCGTTGGCTGCGCGATATCGGCTTCCTCTCGGAGCGGCTGACGCTGGCGCACTGCATCCACGCTCGTCCCGATGAGCTGGAGATGATCGCAGCCTCCGGCGCGCGCATCGTCACCAATTTCAGCTCGAACATGCATCTGCGCTCGGGGCTCGCCCCGATCGCCGCCGCACGCAAATGTGGCTGCGCCATCGCGGTCGGCGTCGACGGGTTGGCGCTGGACGAGGACGACGACATCCTGCGCGAGATGCGGCTGGTGCAGATGGCCCATGGCGGCGTCGGCTTCAAGGCGACTTGGACGCCAGCCGAGTTGTTCGCGCTTGCTGTCCGCAATGGGCGCCGTGCCATCGGCGCGCCCGGGACCGGCGAGCTCGTCGCAGGCAATCCCGCCGATTTCGTCGTGATCGACCTCGACCGGCTGGACCGAGATCAGATCATGCCCGTCGACCCCATGGCGCTTCTGTTCGCGCGGGGCAATGCGTCGCTGGTGAAGGAGGTCGTCGTCGCCGGCAAGACGATCGCCAAGGACGGGGCCTGCATGGGCGTTGACCTGCCGGCCATCGAGCAGGAGTTGCGGGGGATGTACCGCGCCAATGTCGGCAAGCTCGGAAGTTTTCAGCGCATGTGGCCGTCCCTATCGGAGCGCGTGTCCGGTTGGTTCGAGCAGCAGCTCACTTGCGAGTAGGAGGCGACCAGGGAAACGCTCGCCTGACGACCAGGCGGGCGCTCCCAAAGGCTCGAATGCCGTCGTTACTGCAATGCCTTGAGCTTGGTGTTCTTGCCGTCGACCACTTCGAACACGACATAGCGCGGCTGCATTTGGCCGTTCGGCAGGAACTGGACGTCGCCGAACACGGTGCCCTTGACGGGCTTGCCGCGGATCGCCTCTGCCACGGTCTTGCGATCGAGCGACTTGGTCTGTTCGACCGCCTGCGCCCACACCTGCACGGCGGCGGCGCCGAGCGCGGCGCTCTTGTCCGGATCAACGCCGTAGGCCTTCTTATAGGCCGCGACGAACGCTACGCTCTCCGGCTGCGTCGTGAACGGCGGCAGATCGGGGAAAAAGATGTCGGCCGATATCACGCCGTTGTTGGCGTCGCCGGCGACCTTGTACACGGTGCTCAGCATGATGCCGACGGCGCCGACGAAGGTGGATTTTATGCCGGCCTGGCGATACTGGTCGACCAGCGCGGGAAGGCCTGAGGAATTCGACGAACTGGTGACGATGACGGCGTCTGGATTGGCACCCTTGATATTGGTCAGCTGGACGCGGAAATCGGTGTCCTTGAACGCGAACTTTTCGGTCATGATGACTTCGCCCGAAAAGTTCATCTTCTTGAATTCGGCCTCGACGGCGGTCTGAAAGCCGTTGCCATAGACGTCATTCTGAGTGAGGAACGCGATTTTCTTCGCCTTCATCGTCTGGGCGACGTATTTTGCGATGACTTCCGCGTCGAAGCCGTTCGAGCTGTTGATGCGCATCGCGTAAGGGTTCGTCTCGCCGCTGAGGATCAGATCCGACTTCGAGACCGCGGTGAAGTCGAGAATGTTACCGCGGGCGAGAATCGGCTGCATCGCCAATGTGACCGGTGAGTTCCAGCCTTCGATGACGATGTCCGCCTTCTCGGCAACCATCTCGTTGGCGCGGCTGACGCCGACCGCGGGCGTGCTCTCGTCGTCCTTGGAGATCACCGTCAGCTTGCGGCCGAGCAGGCCGCCCTTGTCGTTGATCTGTTGGACCATCAGCTTGACGGCGTTGGTCACGGTCTGGCCATCAGGGCCGGCGCCGCCGCTGAGCGGAAAGATGGTGCCGACCTTGATGTCCTGCGCCACGGCAGGCACAGCTGCGAGACCCAATAATAGCGCGAGAGCCAGTTTCGTCTTGTGCATGCGCGTCCTCCCAATGCGTTCTACGTCTTCTTGGTGATACGGCGGTAGAGGCCCACGAGCCCGGCGGGCCAGAAGATCAGGACGAGCGCCAGCACCGATCCCAACACGATCTTGTTCCAGTCGCCGCCGAGCGACAGCAAGTTCTGCTGGACAATCAGGACGGCGGTGCCGATCAAGGGGCCGAGCAGGATACGGCGCCCGACCAGCACGATCGCGGTGAGCATCATGACGAGGAAGTAGGACTCGAACATGTCGGGGCCGACATAGGCGCGCTGATAGGCGTAAAGCCAGCCGGCAAGCCCGGTGATCGGTGCCGAGATTACGAACACGGCGAGCCTGATCCGGCGCGGATCGACGCCGAGGCTTGCGGCCAGCGCGGGGTTCATCTGTACCATCAGCGCGGTGGTGCCCAGCCGCGAGCGGCGGAAGCGCGCGATGAAGGCGAGGGTGAGCAGCAGCAGCGCGAAGGCGATCGGCCAGAGATCTTCCTGCATCGCGCCGGAGAAGTTGGTCACGAGCAATGGGAGCTTCAGCGGCGGAATGCCGACGATGCCGTCGGACCCACCGACGGCGTCCCAGTTGAATGCGATCTCGTAGGCGACCACGGCGGCCGCATAGGTCACGAGGGAGAACACGAACTCGCGGGTCCGCAGGGTGACGGCGCCGAGGAACGCTGCGGCCGCGAGGCACAGCGCGATCGTCGCGGCCGCCGTCGCCCAGCCGTTCAGGCCGTATTTGACCGAGAGGTTCGCGGCCGCATAGCCGCCGATGGCCCAGAACACGGTGTGGCCGAGGCTGACCTCGCCGAGATAGGACAGCACGATGTCGGCGCCGTAGCACATCACCGCGAAGATCGCGATCGTGGTCAGCGTGGAATAGGCGACCGAGGTACCGCCGAGCAGGCGCGGCAGGAAGAAGCCGATCACGACCAAGGCCGCGACTGCGGCGAGGCGCAGGAACGGGATCGAGGCGGGCTGCGGGGATTCGATCGCGGTCATTTGGTTGCAAGCCCCGCGGGACGGATCACGAGCAGCGCCAGCAACAGCGCAAAGGCCGCCGCTGTCGTATAGGCCGGTGCGACGAACGCGCCGAAGAAGGCGGTGAACAGGCCGAGCCCGAGCCCGGCTGCGAGCGCGCCGCCGATCGAGCCGATGCCGCCGAGCACGACCACGACAAAGGTCATGATGACCTCGTTGAAACCCATGCTGGTCAGGATCGGCGAGCGGGGCGCCACCAGCGCCGCCCCCAGCGCGACCGCGGAGCATTCGAAGACGAAGACGCCGAGATAGACGAACTTTGCGTTGATCCCGAACAGCTCTGCGAGCTTCGGGTCCTCGGCGACGGCGCGGATGACCGAGCCGAAGCGGGTTCGCTGGGTGAACAGCCAGACTGCGCCATAAAGAAGAAGGGTGACGACCAGCACCAGCACGTCCTGCCAGGTGAACCAGAGCGGACCGATGTCGATTTTGGCGCGCGCCAATGTTCCGGGCAGAGTCTGTGGATTGCCGCCGAAGATCAGCGCGCTGCTGCCCTGCAGGACGTAGCCGAGGCCGAGCGTCACGATCATCAGGCTGGTGAGGTTTTGCGTCATGACCAGGCGCATCATCGCGCTCTGCATCAGGAGGCCGATGACGCCGAGCACGATGATCGCCACCAGAATGGCGAGCGGGTAGGGCAGGCCCAGCCTGGTGATGGCGTACCAGGTGACGAAGGCGCCGAGCATGTAGAGCTGGCCATGGGCGAAATTCACCAGCCGCGCGACGCCGAGCAAAATGGTCCAGCCCAGCGCGATGCAGGCATAACCGGAGCCAAGCACGATGCCGTTGATGACCTGCTGCGCGATATTCATGCCGGCGTTCCATCGGCGATGGTGCCGAGATAGGCCTCGATGATGCGATGGTCCGCGGCCATGACGTCGGCAGGACCTTCGCCGACGATCTTGCCGCGTTCGAGCAGGTAGAGGTGGTCGACCACCTTCAGAGCCGCCTTGACGTTCTGCTCGACCAGCAGCACCGGCAGGCCGCGATCGACCAGCAGGCGGATGCGGGAGAGCAGGTCGGTGATCAGCCGGGGCGCGAGGCCCGCGGAAGGCTCGTCCAGCATCAGGACGCGCGGGCCGGCGAGCAAGGCGCGCCCGACCGCGAGCATCTGCCGCTCGCCGCCGGAGAGCGCCGCGCCCTTGTGCGAGCGCCGCTCGGCGAGGCGCGGGAAGAACTCGAAGACCTCGGGGATGGTGAAGAGATGCCGGCCGGTCGTGTCCGCGGGCGGCCGCACCAGTGCCAGGTTCTCGTCGACGGTCAGCTCCGCAAAGATGTTCTTGCCTTCCGGCACCAGCGTAAGGCCGCGCGCCACCCGCTCGTGCGCGGCGAGTTTCTCGATGCTGCGTCCTTCGAGCTGGACGCTGCCGGTGACCACGGCGCGGCCACGGGACCAGCCGGCGAGCGCATTGACCAGCGTGGTCTTGCCGGCGCCGTTGGCGCCGACGAGGCCGACCATTCGCCCCGCGGGCACGCCGATATTGACGCCTGACACCGCGACATTGCCTGCGTAGCGGACCGAGAGACCGTCGCTCTGGAGTACGCCGCTCATTCGTCGCGTCCCAGATAGGCTTCGCGCACGCGGGGATCGCGCTGGATGTCAACAGGCGTTCCCGTCGCCAGCATCGCACCCTGGTCGATCATGACGATGCGATCGGCAATCGACATGATGAGGTCCATGTGGTGCTCGATGACGACGAGGGCGAGGTTACGCTTGCGCAGACCAATCAGGACGTCGGCGAGCTTCTTCATGTCGCCGCCGCTGAGGCCGGCCGCGGGTTCATCGAGCAGGAGCACCTTTGCGCCGGTGCCATAGGCGAGTGCGACCGAGAGCAGGCGCTGCACGCCGTAGGGAATGTCGCCGGGAATCTGGTCGTGGTACTGCCGGGCGATGCCGAAGAAGTCGAGCAGTTGTGCGGCCGCCAGTTCGGCTGCGCGGCGCGTGGTGGCCTCGCGCCAGGGCGCGAACAGGGATGTGGCGAGATCGGTCGAGAAATCGCGGAAGATGGCCGAGACCGCGTTCTGCAGGACGGGCAGCTCGCCGAAGAACGAGTTCTGCTGAAAGGTGCGGCGCAGGCCGCGGCCGGCGAGGTCGAACGTCCGGAGCGCCGAGACGTCGGCCTTGTCGAGGAATGTGCGGCCGCGATGGGTGACGGCATTGGTGACGGCGGCAAAGCAGCTGCTTTTTCCCGCGCCGTTCGGGCCGATGATGCCGAGGATCTCGTCGTTATGGACTGACCAGCTCACGTCGCGCAGGGCGACGAGCGCGCCATACTGCACGGTCAGCCCTTCGACGCGCAGCACCTCGCTCGCGCCGCGACGCGTTTCCCCGGAACTTGCCACCCGGCCGTCCATCCCTTGTTGTCCCGGCCGCGCTGACGGCAACCGGTCCTTTTTGGCGAGGCAGCGCACGGCAATCGATGCGGGATCAAATCGCAGGAGAGAGCCAGCCTCGCGAG
The DNA here is from genome assembly GCF_029953005.1 of Bradyrhizobium sp. Mp27. Classification (NCBI taxonomy): domain Bacteria; kingdom Pseudomonadati; phylum Pseudomonadota; class Alphaproteobacteria; order Hyphomicrobiales; family Nitrobacteraceae; genus Bradyrhizobium; species Bradyrhizobium sp. Mp27. The sequence goes on from NZ_JASAUS010000010.1 coordinate 102,158, forward strand.
AGGCAAGGTATTGCGCGCCAACTCTGAAAACTTGTGCTGACTGGTTGTCAGACCAGAGACGCCTCCGCTGCAGCGCGCTCAACCTTGACGACGCGGCACGGTATTTTCTCCCGCAATGGTACATACAAAACCGCAATAGCTGATAGACGGAACCTCGTCTGGCGATCATCCGGGCTGTGGGCTATGAACCCTGGAGTTGCGCCGCGGCGCAGCCCATGACCCCCTTGAGGAGCCCCCGATGCGTCTTCCCATCGTTATCCTGGCCGTCACCTGTCTTGCGGGCGCAGCTTCAGCCGAGGATCTGTCCGGCACGCTCCAGAAGGTCAAGGAGACCAAGAAGATCACGCTGGGCTATCAGGAGGCCTCGGTCCCCTTCAGCTATCTCGACGGCAACCAGAAGCCGATCGGCTTCGCGATGGATATCTGCCTCAAGATCGTGGATGCCGTGAAGAAGCAGCTCGGCATGCCCGACATCGCCGTCGACACCCTCGCCGTGACGTCGTCGAACCGGATCCCGCTGATGGTCAACGGCACCCTCGATCTGCACTGCTCGGCGACGACAAACAACGCCGACCGCCAGAAGCAGGTCGCCTTCACCAACACGCATTTCCTCAGCGCGACCCGGTTTGCAGCCAAGAAAGCGGCGAAGATCAACACCATCGACGATCTCAAGGGCAAGGCCGTCACGGCGGTGGCAGGCTCGGTCAATCTGAATCAGCTTGCCAAGGTCAACACCGAGCGAAATCTCGGCATCAGAATAATGCCGGCCGTGGATCAGGCCGAAGCGTTCCTGCTGCTGGAAACCGACCGCGCTCAGGCTTACGCGCTCGACGACGTCCAGCTTGCGGTCGCGATTGCGCGCTCGAAGGAGCCGGCGCTGTTCATGATCAGCGAAGAGACGTTCTCGAAGGCCGAGCCCTTCGGGATCATGCTGCGGCGGGAGGATGCGCCGTTCAAGGCGCTGGCGGATCGCGCGACCGCGGAGCTTTACGCGAGCCCGGAGATCGAGGTGCTCTACAGGAAGTGGCTGGAATCGCCGACCCCGCCGAATGGCCTCAACTACAATGTCCCGATGTCGGCGGCCTTGCGCAACGCCTTCAAGAAGCCGAGCTCGAGCGCCGATCCCGACGTCTACGTGGTGAACTGAGGCGAGGGCGCTAGCGCGTCCGGGGCGTGTCCAGCAGCTGGCCCGCCAGCGCCGCGCCGATCGCCGCGATCGCGGCCATGGCGAGCGCCCAGGTCGCGAACAGCCGATGACCGATCAGCGCGCCGCTCAGGAGCGGTGCGCTGATATTCGCGCCCGACATCAGGGACTGGTTGAGGCCCATGATCATGCCCTGGCGGTTGATCGCGGTCGAGCGCGACAGCTCCGCCGTCAGCGTGCTGCGCGCGAACATGGTGCCGACGATGATCAGTGTCAGGTTGATCGCGAGCAGGCCGACATTGTCGCGGGCCGCAAGTCCGGCAAATCCGAGACCCATGCAAGCGAACGCGGCCATCACGATGCTGCGGTCTGACGCGATGATGCTCACACGCGTGATGAGCAGTCCCTGAACCACCATGTTGATGAAGCCGGCATAGGCGAACATCCAGCCCAGCTCGCGCGCGCCGAAGGGATGTCCGTCCCAGGAGAACCGCGCCGACAGGAACAGGCCGATCTGCGACAGGAACATCGAGTTGACGAAGAAGAACACGATGAGCAGGCCGAGCAGCCGCCAGGCATAGCGCATGCCGAGCAGGCTGCGGGTCAGCGTCGGCTCGGGCACGCGATGCTGGTAGAGCGGCTCGGACGCCGGGTGATCCGGCGGGAGCAGGGCGATCGTCGCAACGATGCTGATCAGCGATAGCACGGCCGCGGCCCACACCGGCGCGGTCTGGCCGTAGTGCACGAGGAAGCTCGAGAGAGCAGGGCCGAGCAGCAGTCCGGTTCCGATCGCACCGCTGGTCATGCCGAGGGCCTGCTTGCGCGTTGCCGGCGCGCTGTGCTCGGCGGCATAGGCGTGAGCGACCGAGATGTTGCCTGAGGTCAGGCCGTCGATGATGCGCGCCAGGAACACCAGCGTCAGGTTGCCCGCCAATGCGAGCAGGATGAAGCCGATGAAGGTGCCGATCTGGCTGACGACCAGAACCTTCCGCCGGCCGTAGCGATCCGAGAGCATGCCGACCACGGGGCCGGCAACGAGCTGACAGACGGCATAGGCCGAGATCAGCGCGCCGAGCAGGAACGGCGTTGCGCCGAGTCGCTGCGAGTAGAACGGCAGCAGCGGCAGGATGATTCCCATGCCCGTGGCGTCCACAGCGACGACCACGAAGGTCGGGACCAGCGTCAGCGTGCTCTCGCCCGCTATCGTCTCCCTTGCTTCGGTCGCGGAACCCGGTCCCATCCAGCGCTGTCCTCGTTCGCATTTGCGTGATCGATTGCGATACGTCGGATTATATAGTTGCAGGCTAATAGTTCGCGTCCTATCAAATTGCATGGCTCCCTCGCAGGCGCATATCCACGGCGAGATCGGCCGGCTCATCGCACGTCTGGCCCGCATCTGGCGCCGCGAGTCGGATCAGGCGCTGTCCGATCACGGCCTGTCCTATGCGACCGCGATTCCGCTGCTGGTGCTGTCGCGGCAGGGCGAGAACGTGCGACAGGGCGTGCTCGCCGACGAGCTCGGCATCGAGGGGCCGTCGCTGGTCCGGTTGATCGATCTGCTCGAGGCCGAGGGGCTGGTTGAACGTCGCGAGGATCCAAGCGACCGCCGTGCCAAAACGCTACATCTGACCAAAGCGGGCGAGGCGAAGGTCGAGGAGACCAACCGGGTGCTGCGCCGGGTACGGGCGAGCCTGCTCAAGGATATCGGTGCGGACGAACTTGCGATAACCTTCGAAACTCTTCAGCGCATCGAGCAGCGGGCCAGTCGCCTGCAGGACACCAAGACCGGTCCAGAGACGAAATAGCATGCGCGCAGACGAGCCGTTCCTGGTCCGCCACGCGGACGTCATTTTTGCGTTGAAGACGTTTGCCGCGTCGATGCTGGCGCTCGTCATCGCATTCGCCATGGACCTGCCGCGGCCCTATTGGGCGATGGCGACGGTCTACATCACCTCGCAGCCGCTCGCGGGCGCAACCAGCTCAAAAGCGTTCTTCCGCGTCATGGGTACGCTGGTCGGCGCCACCATGACAGTGGCGCTGGTGCCGAACCTGGTCGATGCACCGGAATTGCTTTGCCTCGCGATCGCGCTCTGGGTCGGGCTCTGCCTCTATCTGTCGCTGCTGGATGGCACGCCGCGCAGTTATGTCTTCATGCTGGCGGGATACACGGTCGCGTTGATCGGGTTTCCTTCCGTCTCCGAGCCCGGCGCCATCTTCGATACTGCCGTTGCGCGGGTGGAGGAGATTTCCCTCGGCATCATCTGCGCGAGCCTCGTCTCCACCATCGTCTTTCCTCGCAGCGTCGCGCCAGCCGTTGCCAATCGCGTCGACGCATGGCTGTCGGATGCGCAGCGCCTGAGCCAGGCGGTGCTGCTTCGCCAGGGAACGAGTGAAACGCGCCGCGGCAGACGACTCAAGCTTGCGACCGACATCGTCGAGATCGACACGCTGTCCACTTATCTTGCGTATGACCGGCTGACCGATCGCAATGCGGTGACTGGCCTCGGCGAGATCCGGCTGCGCATGCTGATGCTGTTACCGGTGATCGCGTCGCTGGAGGATCGGCTGGCGGCGCTGGGGGAGGAGGCGTTGCGCCGGCAGCCCGAGCTGAAGCGGCTGCTGGAGGATCTTGCGCAATGGATTGCGAGTGACGTCGGCGTGCGGCAACCGGCCGAGCCGATCCGCGCCATGATTGCAGAGCGACAGGCGGTGCTCGATGACAGCGCCTCATGGGAGCGGATCATCACCACGAGCCTGCTGTTGCGGCTGCGCGAGTTGGTCGACCTGTCGCACGACTGCCGCGTGCTCAGCGAGGCCATCGCCAAGAGCCGCAATGTTTCGACGCTCGATCTGGCCTTCCGTTCCGAGGCCGGTGCCGCGCCGGTGCGCCATCGCGACCGCGGCCTTGCCTTGTGGTCGGCGGCCGGCGCGGCCACGGCCATCCTGATCTGCTGCGCGTTCTGGATCGGGACCGGCTGGCCCGACGGCGCCTCGGCGCCGATGATGGCGGCGGTCGCGTGCTCCTTCTTTGCCGCGCAGGACGAGCCCGCACGTTTCATCCGCAGTTTTGGCCTGTGGTCGCTGGTCGCCATCGTGGTCGTCGCGATCTATCTGTTCGCGCTGGTCCCCGCGATCTCCCATATCGAGGTTCTGATCGTCGCGCTGGCGCCGACCTTCCTGCTCTACGGCTTCCTGATCGGACGGCCCGCAACGGCGGGAACAGGCATGGCGCTCGCGGCCAACACCGCAACGCTGTTGGCGCTGCAATCGACCTACAGCGCGGATTTCGCATCCTATGCCAATTCCGCGGTCGCCTTCTTCGTCGGCGTCGTCATCGCCGAGCTCGTGACGCGGATCGCGCGTGGCGTGGGCGCGGAGTGGGTCGCCCATCGCCTGGTGCTGTCGAGCTGGAAGACGCTCGCTGTCGCGGCCGAGCGCCGCGGCAAGCATGATCGGGCAGAGTTTGCGGGCCTCATGCTGCATCGGCTCGGGCTGCTGGTGCAGCGCATCGCCTTCCTCTCCGAGAGCGATCGCCACGATGCCGACAGCCTCGTGCAGCTTCGAATCGGGATCAATATCATCGACCTGCGCCGCGCCCGCTATGGGCTTGCCGCAACCACCATTGCAGTCATCGACGACATGCTTGATCAGCTCGCGATCGCTTGCCGCAGCCATGCCGGTGGAGGAATGCCGACCGAGCTGTTGACCAGCGTCGATCGGGCGCTGGCCAAGGCGGTGACGGATCCTAATGACAACGCGCGCGAAGACGCTCTGATCGGCCTCGTCGGCATCCGCCGCGGCCTGTTCCCGGACGCACCGGCCTACCGGCCGCGTACAGGCGAGAGTGTTGCCGCATGAGATACGTGATCGACATCTATGGCGTGCTCGTGCCGGCGCTGCTGCTGTGGATCATCGTCGCCTACGTCCTGAGCGCGATCCTGCGCCGGCTCATGCAGCGCTTCGACCTCTACCGGCTGGTCTGGCACCGTGCGCTGTTCGATTTCGCGATTTTCGTCTGTCTTCTCGGCGGCGTCGTCTATCTCTCGGAGTTTTTGCCATGAAGGGGAATTTCGCCTGGTTTGGCCGCCTTGCGCTGACCGTTCTCGCCGTCGTCGCCGCGCTTGCGGTCGGCCGTGAACTTTGGGTCTATTACATGGAGCAGCCCTGGACCCGCGACGGCCGCGTCCGCGCCGACGTGGTGCAGGTCGCGCCTGACGTCTCCGGGTTCGTCACGGAGGTGCTGGTCAAGGACAATCAGAAAGTCCATCGCGGCGATGTGCTGTTCCGGATCGATCGCGAACGTTTCGCGCTGGCCTTGCGGCAAGCCGATGCATCGGTGGCGGGTCATCAGGCCACGCTCGACCAGGCCAATTCCGATTTGAAGCGCTACAGCGCGCTGACGACCGACGCGGTGTCGCAGCAGAAGCAGGAGCAGGTGTTGGCCACCCAGCTCCAGGCCAAGGCGGCGTTCGATCAGGCCGTCGCCGACCGCGCGGTCGCGCAGCTCAACCTCGATCGCAGCGAGGTCCACGCCTCCGTGAACGGCGTCATCACCAACATGGATCTGCGTCCCGGCGCCTACGTCACGGCCGGTAAGGGCGTGATGGCGCTGGTCGACACGGACACGTTGCATGTGGAGGGCTATTTCGAAGAGACAAAGCTCGCGCGCATCCGCATCGGCGACAAGGTGCGGGTCCGCCTGATGGGCGAGACGGTCACGCTGTCGGGCCATGTCGAGAGCATCGCCGCCGGCATCGAGGACCGCGACCGCGCCGAGGGCGCGAACCTGCTTGCCAATGTCAACCCGACCTTCAGCTGGGTGCGGCTCGCCCAGCGCGTCCCGGTGCGCATCGCGCTGGACAATGTCCCCGACACCATGTCGCTCGTCGCCGGCCGCTCCGCGACGGTAGAGGTATTGGACTAACGCAACGAGCCCATGGATCACGCCTCGCTTGGGGAAAACCGCCAACAAGCGTTTCAATGCCAAATCGCAAGGCTAATCCTGACGCGCTTGTGTGAGTCGGGGGACCGTATGGGCGTTTGGTTTTTAGTCCTGGCAGCCTGCGTCGTCGGCGCGTTGCTCCTTTTGGCATTCTGCCGATAGAGCCGACAGCGGACGCAAATGTTGCTGCGAAGCATCAGCCAGCCGTTGAATAGCGGTTCCAGACCGATGGTTTTTGACTGTGCATGGATGACCGCGTTCACTTCCGGGATCGGAGGCGGACATGAGCTGGTTGTTTGTGTTTCTCATTGCCGCGAGCGCAGTCGTTTTGATCGCCCATGCGATTGACGCGATGCGTTCCTGATACTGCCTGCGACTCGGTTTCGTCGGTAGCTAGGTAAGCGACGAAATTGTTCCGAGGCGGGCGAGTGTCAATTTGAGGAACCTGGTCCTTCAGGCCAAGGTTGTCACAGCAGGAGGAATACGATCATGCTTGCGTTCTATCTGCCGATCATCATTTTCGGAGCGATGCTCGAAGCGATTTCGAAGCAAAATGTGTCTGCACCCATCCAGGAGCCGGCAAGCATCGATTAGACTCCGATGCTCAGGCGTTCGGCTCGTGACTGACGAACCAGCGTCTGCTCAGGCATTCGAGTATTTCTTCAGCTCGAAGCGCGCGATCTGGTTTCTGTGGACTTCGTCCGGCCCATCGGCAAGCCGCAGCAGGCGCGCGGTCGCGTAGGCCTGGGTCAAGCCAAAATCGTTCGAGGTGCCGCCGCCGCCGTGGGCCTGGATGGCCCAGTCGATGATCTGGCAGGCCATGTTGGGAACGGCGACCTTGATCATCGCGATCTCGGCTTTGGCGACCTTGTTGCCGACCGTGTCCATCGCATAGGCGGCGTTGAGCGTCAGCAGCCGGGCCTGCTCGATCATGATGCGGGCTTCCGCGATTCGCTCCTGCGTCACGGTCTGCTCCGAGACCGGCTTGCCGAAGGCGACGCGGCTGCGCACGCGGCGGCACATCTTTTCCAGCGTGCGCTCCGCCAGGCCGATCAGCCGCATGCAGTGATGGATGCGGCCGGGGCCGAGGCGGCCCTGTGCGATCTCGAAGCCGCGGCCTTCGCCCAGCAGCATGTTCTCCTTGGGCACGCGCACATTGGTGAAGACGACCTCGGAAGCGCGGTCGGGCACGCCGTAGAAGCCGAACACGGGCAGGGGACGCTTGACCTCGATGCCCGGCGTGTCCATCGGCACAAGGATCATGGATTGCTGCTTGTGCCGATCCGGATTATCCGGATCGGTCTTGCCCATGAAGATGCAGATCTTGCAGCGCGGATCGGTCGCGTTGGTCGTGTACCATTTCCGCCCGTTGATGACGTAATGGTCGCCGTCGCGCACGATCGAGCTTTCGATGTTCGTCGCATCGGATGATGCGACCGCGGGCTCGGTCATGGCGAAGCAGGAGCGGATTTCGCCTGATAGCAGTGGCTTCAGCCAGCGCTCCTTGTCCTTCTCCGTGCCATAGCGCTCCAGCACTTCCATGTTGCCGGTGTCGGGTGCCGAGCAGTTGAACACTTCGGGCGCCAGATGCGTGCGCCCCATCACCTCGCAGAGCGGGGCATATTCGAGATTGGTGAGACCCGCGCCGTGGCCGGATTCCGGCAGGAACAAATTCCAGAGACCCTCGGCGCGCGCCAGCGGCTTCAGCTCCTCGACGACGGGATAGACCTTCCAGGGCCCGAGCTCCTCCGCTTCGCGATAGAAGCGCTCCTCGTTCGGGTAGACGTGCCGGTCCATGAAACTTTCGAGCTTGCGCTTGAGCTCGACGACTTTGGGCGACATTGGATAGAGCATCTCGGGTCTCCTTGATCGACGGACGTCGGCTAGCCGATTTCGAGATAGTCAGGATCGGCCAGCTTCGGGAAGGGCGAGGTCGGCAGCGCCTGGTACCAGAACGCGACCGAGGCGATGTCGTCCTGCAATGGAAGATACTTCGCCTCCTTGACGCCCGGTAGCCAGCCCAGCGCCTGGATCGTCACGCGAAGATCGGAGCGGAAGCGCACGGGATCGGGGATGTGCCAGCGGTATAGGCCGAAGCGTTGCTGCGATTTGTAGACACCATCGGGACGGATCACCTGCGGCAGTCCGGCATAGGGCGTGGTGAATTCCTGGTAGCGGGATTGCCCCTGGCCGGAATGCGCGACATAGGGATCGAAATTATAGGCGCCGCAGAAATAATCCTCGGTGCCGGTGCCGCAGATGGTCGGGAACGCGCCGTCGCCGTCGATGAAGAACTTGATCTCGCCTTCGCCCCACCAGCCGTTGTTGTTGACGCCCCACGCCATATAGGTGCCGACATAATGGCCCGCACCGCTGACGCCATCGAGGATGGTGTAGACCTCTTTATACGGCAGCGGGTTGGTACGCCGGAACTGCGCATGGAAATAGGCGCAGTCCTCGGGCACCTCGGTGAGCGCGTAGTTGATCTGGTAGTAGACGGTGAGTTGCTCCTCGCTGCGGTTCTCCAGCGTGAAGCGCGCGCGCGTGCGGAACGGCATCTCCCAGTAGCAGTTGAAGGCGCGGCCGGGATTGACGCAGACCGCGAGCGAGGACACCTGCGCGAACTCCTCCCATCCGCAGGCGAAGAAATCGCCGGCCGGGCATTCCACGCTTGGCAGCATTTGGTCGTCCCAGTAGATGCGCAGGATCGAGTGGCGAAGCCGTCCGCGCGCCAGCGTCATCCAGATCTGCTGGATCGCGCCCTGGCCCTGAATGTCGCCGAGCGTAAAGGTCGCACCGGGCTCGATGACGACATAGGGCGAGATCTTCCAGCCCTGGCCGAGATCGCGGGCCTGGCGTGCGGCGGGGCCGTCGAGGGACATGCCGCCCTTGCCCTTCTCGCCGGTGAAATTCTCGGGGCTGATCGAGCGCGTCTGCGCATTCGACAGGCGCGACAGATTGCCGAGATGCAGGCCCAGTCCGGAAAACGCCATGCTGTCCTCGATCCCTGGAGTTAGCGACACCTCGATATATCGCCGTCGAATCTACCAAAAGATGAAGACCGCGCACGGCAGGGTGCGCGCACTTCAGGCGACGCGGTACTCCCTGAACTTCTCGCGTAGCGCGGATTTGAGCACCTTGCCGGTGCCGGTCATCGGAAACTCGTCGAGGAATTCGACGGCGTCGGGCATCCACCAGCTCGCAATCTTCGGGCGCATGTGGTCGAGCAAGGTCTTGCCGTCGACGGTCGCGCCCTTCTTGCGGACGACGAGGAGCAGCGGACGCTCCTGCCATTTCTCATGGTTGATCGCGACCACGGCGGCTTGCAGCACGTCGGGGTGGGACAGGGCGACGTCCTCGAGCTGGATCGAGGAGATCCATTCGCCGCCGGACTTGATCACGTCCTTGGAGCGATCGGTCAGCGTGACGTGGCCCTGTGGATCGATTACGGCCATGTCGCCGGTGATCAGCCAGCCGTCGCGGTCGAGACCCTCGTCGAGCTTCATGTAGCCGGAGGCGACCCAGGGGCCACGGGCGCGCAAATGGCCGACGGTCTTGCCGTCGCGCGGCAGCTCGTTGCCGCCGTCGTCGACGATGCGCAAGGATGTGCCGAAGCAGGCGCGGCCAGACACCTGGCGCCGGTCGAATTTCTCCTTGTCGCCGAGATGTTCGGAGCCGGGCCGCAAGCCCGGCATCGAGCAGCCCAGGGCCTCGGTCATGCCCCAGGCCTGGATGTAGTCGATGTCATAGTCGCGCTTCAGCTTCTCGACCATCGCGCGCGGCGGCGCCGAGCCGGACGACAGCGTCGCGCGCAGGGTCGAGAATTTGTTGCCGGTGCGCCCCAGCCAGTCGAGCAGGATCAGCCAGAAGCTCGGCACGCCGGCGGAGAGCGTCACCTTCTCGCCTTCGAGCAGCTCATAGAGCTTGTCGGGCTCATAGTTGCGGCCGGGCAGCACCAGCTTTGATCCCGTGTAAGGCGCGGTGAACGGCATATTCCAGCCATTGCCGTGGAAGAGCGGCGCCATCGGCATCATGACTTCGCGCACGCCCTCGAGATGTCCCGGCAGGAAGTCGAAATTGCAGCAGGTCATGGTCTGCAGGATGGCGGCGCGGTGCGAGTAGATCACGCCCTTGGGGTTGCCCGTCGTGCCCGACGTGTAACAGATGGTGGATGCGGATTTTTCGTCGAACTCCGGCCAGGCGAAGCCGGCCTCGTTCTCCTTTTCCAGAAGTTCCTCGTAGCAATGAACGTTCGCAAGCTTTGTCTCCGGCATCCGCTCGCGCGAGGACATCACGACGTAGGCCTCGATCGTCTTGAGCTGCGGCGCGATCGCCTCGACCAGCGGCAGCGTGGCGCGGTCGATGAACAGCAGCCGGTCCTCGGCGTGATTGATGATGTAGATGAGCTGCTCGGGGAACAGCCGCGGATTGATGGTGTGCAGCACATAGCCCATGCCGGGCGCGGCATAGAACATCTCGAAATGCCGGTGCGTATTCCAGGCCAGGGTGCCGACGCGGTCGCCTTGCTTCATGCCGAGCCGCTTCAGAGCCAGCGCCATGCGCTTGATGCGTGGATGGGCGTCGGCGTAGGTGTAGCGATGGATGTCGCCCTCGATCTCGCGCGCGACGATCTCGGCTTCGCCGTGATAGTCCGCGGCATACTGGATCAGGCCGCTGATCAGGAGCGGCATGTCCATCATCAATCCCTGCATGGTCTCCTCCGCAGCCACGTTGTTGCGTGGCGTGTGCTTGTGATTTTCGTGCGAGGTTAGCGGAACGTCACGGGACGTTCACGCAAAAAGCGAGCGACGCGATTGCATGCGTCACTTTTTCGGGGCTAACTGATCCGAAGCAGCGTCCGCCGTGGAGGAAATCGATGTCAGCGGAAAGACACAAGACCGGTGCAGCCGGCGAATCTACGGTCGATATTTCCGCACTCCGTGCGCGCTATCGCGACGAGCGCGACCGCCGCCTGCGCGCCGAGGGCAAGGCGCAATATGTCGAGGTCGCAGGCGATTTCGGCCGCTACCTCGACGATCCCTGGGCCGATCCCGGATTTGCGCGCGCAGCTGTCAGCGAACAGACCGAAGTTCTCATCGTCGGCGGCGGCTTCGGCGGCCTGCTCTGCGGCGCGCGCCTGCGCGAGGCCGGCATCGAGGATTTTCGTATCGTGGAAAAGGCCGCCGATTTCGGCGGCACCTGGTACTGGAATCGTTATCCCGGTGCGGCCTGCGATACCGAGAGCTACATCTATCTGCCGCTGCTGGAGGAGACCGGCTACATGCCGGTGCGCAAATATGCGCGCGCGCCCGAGATCTACGAACACTCCCGCCGCATCGGCCGTCACTTCGGCCTCTACGAGCGCGCGCTGTTTCAGACGATCATCTCGCGGATGGAATGGCAGGAGCAGGAGGGACGCTGGCTGGTCGAGACCGATCGCGGCGATCGCATCCGCGCACGCTTCGTCATTCTCGCCGGGGGCCCGCTGAGCCGTCCGAAGCTGCCGGGCATTCCCGGCATCGAGACCTTCAGGGGACACAGCTTCCACACCAGCCGCTGGGACTATGGCTACACCGGCGGCACGGCCGAAGGCGGTCTCACCGGTCTGGCCGACAAGCGCGTCGGCATTATCGGGACCGGCGCGACCGCCGTGCAATGCGTGCCGCATCTCGGCCGCTCGGCGAAAGAGCTCTACGTCTTCCAGCGCACGCCATCGGCGATCGGCGTGCGCGACGACCGTCCGACGGACGCAAGCTGGGCGCAGAGCCTCAAGCCCGGCTGGCAGCGCGAGCGCATGGACAATTTCACTGCGGTGATCTCCGGCGAGCCGTTCGAACGGGATCTGGTGCAGGACGGCTGGACCGGCCTGCTTGGCGAGATCCTGCTGGCGCCGCGCCGCCAGCCGCAGCCGGTGACCTCGCTCGAAGAGGCGCTGAAGGTCATCGAGCAGGCTGACTATCGCAAGATGGAAGAGATCCGCGCGCGCGTCGATACCGTCGTGAGGGACGAAGCAGCCGCGGCGGCGCTCAAGCCCTGGTACAAGGCGTTCTGCAAGCGGCCATGCTTCCACGACGAATATCTCGACACCTTCAATCGTCCCAACGTGCATCTGGTCGACACCAAAGGGCAGGGCGTCGAGCGCATCACCGGGAACGCCGTCGTGGTCGACGGCAGGGCCTATGAGCTCGATTGCCTGATCTATGCGAGCGGCTTCGAGGTCGGCACCGATTACGCCCGCCGCATGGGCTTCGAGGTTTACGGCCGCGACGGCGTGAGTCTGTCCGAGCGATGGTGCGATGGCGTGAAGACGCTGCATGGCTTCTACAGCCGCGGCTTCCCGAATTGCTTCCTGATCGTCACGGTGCAGGCCGGTCAGAGCGCTAATTTTCCGCACATCATCGACGAGCAATCGCAGCACATCGCCTATGTGATCGCGGAGGCGCGCAAACGCAAGGCGCGGACGCTGGAGCCGACGCTCGCCGCCGAGAACGCCTGGGTCGAGGAGGTCGTCAAGGCCGCGCTCGGCCGCCAGACCTATCTGGCCGAATGCACGCCGGGCTATTACAACAACGAGGGCGTGTTCGATCCGATCGCGGCGAGAAACAGCCAGTACTGGCGCGGGCCGGTGGCGTTCCTGCGGTTGCTCGACAAATGGCGCAAGGAAGGCAATCTGGATGGCCTGGAATTGACTGAGGGGACCGAGGCGGACGGCTCTCAGGTTCCGGCTTCAACGGCATGATCCGGGCCCCATCGGGCGCGACGCGGCTCTACGTCATCGTCGGCGATCCCATCGCGCAGGTGCGCTCGCCGGCAGGCGTAACGGCCGCCTTCGCCGCGCGCGGCCACGACGGCATTCTCGTGCCGGTCCAGGTTTCGTCTGCTGACCTTGCTGACTTCCTCTCGGTGGCAACGCGGCTGAAGAACCTCGACGGCATCGTCGTGACCATCCCGCACAAGTTCGCCTGCTATCAGGCCTGCGCCAGTGCGACCGAGCGCGCACATTTCCTGCGCACCGCGAACCTGATGCGCCGGCGCGCCGACCGCTCATGGCATGGCGACATGGTGGACGGGGTCGGCTTCGTCGGTGCGGCGCGGGCGAAGGGGATCGACCCCCAGGGCATGCGGGCACTGCTGGTCGGCGCCGGCGGCGCAGGGTCGGCCATCGCACTTGCGCTGGTCGAGGCCGGCGTGAGCGATCTCGCGATTCATGACAGCGCGCCCGAGCGCCGCGACGCACTGATCGGCCGGCTCAACGGGCTCGGCAGAACGCGCGTGCGGGTCGGCACCGGGGATCCCGCGGGCTTCGATTTCGTCGCCAATGCGACGCCCGCCGGGATGAAGGAGGGCGATCCGCTGCCGGTCGATGTCGCGCGGCTCGCGCCGACGGCCTATTGCGGCTGCGTCACCACAAAGCCCGAAGTCTCGCCCTTCATCGCTGCCGCCCGCAGGATCGGCTGCGTGACCGGGACCGGTACGGACATGTACGAGCAGCACCAGGGCATCATGGTGGATTTCCTGCTCGGCCGCGACGGGGAAGGCTAGGCGGTCGCCCCGGTGTCAAGGCACAGGTTGCGCCCGATGGGGCTTGAGCGATCAGGGCCAACGTAGGATCATGGGCCCGCGCGAGCCGGTCGCGCACGTTTATGTGAGAGGACCAGGGAATGACCAAGGGCAGGACCGTTGCGACGGCCATGATCGGCGCTGCAGCGCTGCTTCTCTCGCTGGCGCCCATGTCCCTGATACCCATGGCCGAGGCCGCGCAATGCGGCAGCTCCCCGGCTGGCTTTGAGGCCTGGAAGCGCGAGTTCAGCGCGGAGGCGCAGGGCAAGGGCGTCGGCCAGACCGCGCTCGCGGCGCTGATGCAGACCAATTACGCCGGTGCCACGATTGCGGCCGACCGCGGCCAGCGCAGTTTTTCGTTGACGCTCGACCAGTTCCTCGCCAAGCGCGGCGCCACCACCATCGTGGCCAAGGGGCGGCAGCTCAAGCAGTCGCAGGCTGCCTTGTTCGCCTCGATCCAGCAGCGCTACGGCGTCCCGCCGGGGCCGCTGATCGCGATCTGGGGCATGGAGACCGGTTTCGGCAGCCAGCGTGGCAACCAGAACATGCTGTCGTCGATCGCGACCCTTGCCTATGACTGCCGCCGTCCCGAGTTCTTCACCGACCAGCTCTATGCGGCCCTCAAGCTGATCGACCGCGGCACGCTGTCGGGGGCGACCCGCGGCTCCATGCACGGCGAGGTCGGCCAGACCCAGTTCATGCCCAAGAACATCCTGGCCTATGGCACCGGTAATCTTGAGGTTGCCGCCAATGCGCTGAACTCAACGGCGAATTTCCTGAAAGCTCATGGCTGGCGCGCAGGAGCCGGTTACCAGCCGGGCGAACCGAATTTTGCCGCTATCGAGGCTTGGAATGCTGCCGGCGTCTATCAGAAGGCAATCGCACTGATGGGACGGCAGATCGACGAGGGAGGCGGGGCGGCCGCGTTGCGTTGAGGCCGCATGAAGGTTCGGCCGCGCACGAGAAAGTTCTTGCGTTGAGGAACTGACGGCACGAGGTTTGCTTTGATCGGGGGCAGGGCTGGCATGAGGAGACTCAATATGGCTACCCAGATCGTGATGGACCAGACTGGCGACACGCGCCACGAGTTTGATCCTGACAATGCCGAAGCGCTGGCGCGAGCCGAACGGCGCTTTCGTGAGCTGACCGGAGCGGGCTTCACCGCCGCCTATCGAACCGGACCCGGTGAAGTCACCCGTATCAAGTCATTCGATCCGACCGCGCACGAAACGCTGTTCTATCCCCGCCTGGTCGGCGGTTGATCTGAGCTGCTCATGATCGCGGCAGTTTGGCTCCGTGCGCCGGCGCGTGCGCGTCTGCACGCGCTGCGCGAGCTTTATCGGCGCTTCTTCGGCGAGAACACGCCGGATGCCCGCGGCCGCCGGCTTTTGGCCGAATGGCTGTCGCCGGAGCAGCGCGCGCAATTCGAGCAGCATCGGTATTTCGATGTCATCGGCTGCGATACCGGCAAGAGGTATCGCATCCACTACGGCACGGCCGCCAATGTCCATGAGATCGACGACGAGGGGCGTGCGGCGATGGGATGGTGCTTCGTCCCGTCAGGCTTTCTCGTGCCCGGCGACGTGATGCTGGCGCAGAAGGTCGCGCTCGAGACCGACGAGAACGCGGCAATCGCGCTCGCCAACCGGTTTCCGCCGGCCACGCACTCGGAGCACTTTTACCGGCGCCCGTTCTAGCGGCCGGCGGGCGTACCGATCAGGAGTGCGTGGTGCGGTAGGCATCCAAAGCATGTGCCGCGAAGACAGCTACGCTGCAAAGGGCGAGCACGGCTGAGATCAGCTCGATCATAGCTCATCCTCCCGCAGCGGCTGGGAGACGAGATTTTGGCAGCAGGCATAATCCAGCATCAGGTCGAGGAAGAATTGCATAGTCGCCGTCCCTGTATGATTTTGATAACTAGATAACCGGCCATCTGTTTCAGGCGTGTTTCGTCGTTTTGGGAAACGGGTTTCGCGGGGAACCCGGGGCGGGTTTGTGCACCGCAGACCCGCTACATCCCGCGCTGCTCAGTCCTTCAGCCGCGCCTTTCCGGGGGGCGGCAAGTCATATTGCGAGGCAAAATCATGGCGCAGGTCGAGTGGTTCGACGATCTCACCATCGGAATGCGGTTCAAATCCCCCGAGGTGCAAGTCACCGAAGCCGACATCAAGCGCTTTGCAGCAGAGTTCGATCCGCAGCCGATGCATCTCGACCACGAGGCCGCCAAGCAGACCCTGTTCAACGGCCTGGCTGCATCAGGATGGCACACCGCCGCGATCGCCATGAACCTCGCGATCCAGGCCCGCCCGTTCGGCCCGCATCCACTGATCGGCGCGGGCGTCGACGGCCTGCGCTGGACCATCCCGGTACGGCCCAATGACCGCCTGCATCTGGTCGGCGAGGTCATGAGCCTGACGCCGTCGAAGTCGAAGCCGCAGGGCATCGCGCTGGTGAAATGGACCATGTTCAACCAGAACGGCGAGGAGGTTTACACCTTCACCCCGATCGCCATCATCCCCAGGCGGGTGTAAGGCCGGCGACGTCAGCACCGGCGGGATCAGCCTCCTCGAGCCCTTGCGGGTCGCAGGCCGAGGTGGTCATCTCCGCGTGGGGAACGCTGGAGGCTGACATGAGACGATTCCTTCTTGCCGCTTTGCTGACCGCGGGCGCCCTGGGCGCAGCCGTCTCGAGCACAGGGCCGGCGTTCGCGCAGCAATCCAGGGTCGGCGACTGGACCATCGAGAAGCGCGCGCAGGACACGCATTGCAATGCGAGCCGCGGCTACAAGGACAAGGAAGACGAGAACCGCAACTACGTCATCGTGATCACCTATTCCGAGAAGGCCATCGTGATCGTGATGATCTATGACGGCTGGGAGTGGGACAAGGTCGGCGAGATCCTCCGGGCCGACGTCGGCACCGATGACGCCGACATCATGAAGAAGGCGAAGTGGGAGGTCATGGACAAGACCACCGTGCGCGGCATCTTCGAATACGACCAGACGATCATGGACCGGCTGTCGAAGGCCAGGCGCCTCTCGCTCGATTTCGAGGACGATGACGAGGACAGCATCGAGATGCAGATCCCGCGCGCCGGCGAGGCGCTGGCCGCGCTGAAGTTCTGCGAGGAGAACCGGAAGTAAAGTGCCGCGCCGCGCACAGCGCGCGCGATCGAGCAAGCAGCGCGAGGGCGCGTGACCCACAGCACACAGCCCGCGCGCTGTTCGCTTTTATCCTAGTCTTTGGCGAAAACGTCCAAGCCGCACCCTGCGGTTGACGTTACCCAAGGACGATGTTCGATATTCTGGCATCTCGCTGCACTGCTTTTTCCACGCCGAAGGCGACGATCGACCGCTCCGTCGCCTCTGCCAATCTCCAAAGCGCAAGCTCCCGTCGTCACCGGGGCAGCACGCCGGTCGCATCGTTCTTCCGATGCCCCGCGGGTCACTTCAAATTACTCCGGGTGTGGTCAGTCAAATTCCTCCACCCGCGAGGCAGGACAAGGGACTGTTAGTTTGAGTTTGTTTCCCGGGCAAGAGCTTCAGCGGCTTCTTTGAGCCGATAGCTG